>CAZGIX010000054.1:0-25108 GCA_964525785.1 uncultured Anaerolineaceae bacterium | reverse complement strand
ATCATAGCGCTTGTACCATTTTTTGCTTTTCGCCAACCGCTGATGTTACAAACACTTATTCCCCCGATAGTTGACAAGCCGGATTGATCATGTTATTGTTATTTCAGGATGGCATTGCTCAAGCGCGGCCTTCAGATAGTTTTTTTATTCGTAATTCTTCTGTGCGCCAAGACGGGGGTAGCTCAAACTGAGACCCCCGATGATTTAGATCGCCAAACGATTATCCAGGTCCCGATCACCGAATACGAATGGTGGTTAAACCGCTGGGATGACAACGAGATCTTGTGCCGGATCCTGATCGATCACGAAGGGCTGCCTCTCCCCTCTGAAGTGCTTAAATCTTGCGATATTGACACCTATCAAGACTGGGTGAACACCCCTCCCTGCAGACAAATCATCAGAGGCACAGCCGGTCCAAACACCTGCTATGGTTTGTATCTCCATCTGGTTTCTTCCCGGCCTGCTCAAAAAGAAGTGATCATCGATCTCCCTGAGGCAACAGTATACGTAAGCCTGGATGACTGCACCCCCATACCACCTGATAATATATGTACAGTTCAACCATCCCTCCTGTTGGTTGGGGAAGAGCCGCTGCCCAACGAGGAGATTATCGCCATCCACGGTACTTACGCCGGCTTACCCTTCTACTGCGAAGGCGACCGCTGCAAGGTGCAGATCCAGACAACACCGGTGGGAGGGGTGACGGTTGAATTTTGGGCAGAGTCCAGCTATGGTGATTTGAGCGAGAAATATACCGCCCAGGTGCGGTTGATCGACAGCGGAGTTTCTACCACGCCGGGCAGCGGCGGCTGGTACGTGGATGTTTTGAGCACCCAATGGCGGGGTGAGCCGATCGCAAGCTGCGCCAAGAGCTGGGAATCTTTCCCGCCAGTCGGAGGGCTGCCTGGATGGCTCTCCACACCCGAACAACCCACGCTGCTCACGTCCGACGAGTCCTATTTTTATCTTGCTGGAAGGCTGATCTCTCAGGGTGCGGTCGATGTGAGCGGGTGTGTGACCGGCGGACTGCTCCCCAACGGTTATGCAGATGCCTGCGGCTTAGAGAAGGCGCGCCCTTTGGTCGAAACCTGGCAGAACCAGTTTGATGCCCGTATTATCGAGGTAGCAAAAGAAACCAGCATCCCTGCCCAGCTGTTGAAGAATCTTTTCGCTCAGGAAAGCCAATTCTGGCCAAACGTCTTCCGCGTGCCCTATGAATTCGGGCTTGGGCAGATCACCGATAAAGGCGCCGATGCTGTTCTGTTTTGGAACAGCGCCTTCTTCGACCAGTTTTGCCCTTTAGTCCTGGCGGAAGACGCTTGCGAGGGCGGCTACATGAAGCTGAAAGCTGACGACCAGGCTATCCTGCGGGGCGCTCTGGCGCTGGAAGCAAAAACCGACTGCCCAGAATGCCCGTCCGGCGTTGACCTATCCCACACGAACTTCTCAATCCAATTGTTTGGGGAAACGATGCAGGCGAACTGCGAACAGGTCGGTCAGATCGTTCGCACAGCAACAGAGGAAATCCCCGGCTCGGTAAGCACATACGAAGATTTGTGGCGCTTTACTGTCGCCAACTACCATGCTGGGCCAGGCTGTGTCTCTTACGCCATTCACATGGCCTGGCAGACCGGCGTCGGTCCACTCACCTGGGAGAACGTCTCGGCCAATTTCACCGAAACGTGTAAAGGTGTTGTCCCTTACGTTGAAAAGATCACCCGCTGATCGCTATCCGACCAGATCGCGCGCCAGCTCGAGAAACTCGTCCCATTCCTCTTGAAAAAAATGCAGTGTGACATTATTTAATTCTAGATGGTAGGTTGTCTCTCCATCCGGTTCCTCGGCGCGCCAGGCCAGGTAGGTCTCAGTCTCGGCGATGGTTTCGGTCTTCGGTTCTGGTGCTTCTTTTGCCATGTTAGTCTCCAATACGAATAACGTGCAGTGATTTCCAGGTTTACGGTGCAGGCAGCACGTACCACGGGCTGACAAACCCACCCAGATAGCGTACTTCAAAATGCAGATGCGCACCGGTAGAGTTTCCGGTGCTGCCGGAATAACCGATGGTCCCTCCCTGGCTGACGCTGCGCCCGCAGATGGCGCTCACCTGGCTCAGGTGGCCATACAAAGTTTGGTAGCCGTTGCCATGGTCGATCATGACCATGTAGCCATAGCCGCCATTTGCCCACCCAGCAAACACGACCACTCCGCTGTCTGCGGCATAGATCGGTGCGCCTTCGCCGGCGGCGATGTCGATCGCCAGGTGACCTGACCAATAATCATTCCCCGACAGGCTGTGGTTGCCAGCCGGCCAGACAAATGCCCCTGTGCCGAACGCACCATCGTAGCTGCCTTCGCAGGCGCCAGCCCCGTACAGCTCCTTAGAGACGCCTGCCCGGCCACGCGGGATCACCGGGATGATCCACTGGCGGAACTCCCGATGACCACCCGGCACCATTACCAGGCTGCCTGGCTCTACGACCGGATTGGTAAGATCGAGGTTGTTCCCCGACCACCCCAGGATATCCTCCACCTTGGCTTCGAAGCGGGCTGCCACGCTTTCGATAGTATCGCCCTCCTGCCATAGGTACAGAACCCCATCTGTCGGAGGGACCTTCAGCTCCATATCGATTGCGATCATGTCGGGATTATCGTTAAGCAGGTCGTAGTTTGCCCATAACAGGGTCTCAGGGTCGATGTTGAACTTGCTGGCTATCTCAAACACCGAATCGCCCTGCGACACGATGTAATTTTGAGCCTCCTGGCGCGGGCGGGTGGGGATCGTGGTGTGTAAGGTGACCTGCCTGGAAATAGAACCGACTAAAACCGGGGCAGCCAATTTAGGCATATTGACGGCTCCTGCATCAGTTTTCAATATCTCGGTCGCAGGAATTGAAGGCTGGACCTGCTCAAGGCTCAGGGCTTGAGATGGCTTTACCCAGCGACGCCAGCCCAGGTAAGCCGCAACGACTATGAGAACTACAGCCAGAAGCCAGGCAGCAAGCGAGGCGAAACGGATAAATTTGGGCGTCATAAATGACAGCGAATTAACGCACAGCAATCACCCTGCAGAGGGCGAATTACATGTCTTCGGTTAACGTCTCAAGAAATTCCTGGTTGTTTTGTGTGCGGGCGAGGCGCTGCAAGATGGCTTCAGTAGCAGTGGTCGCATCTAAGCCAGCACCATGCGGCGGTGAGGTGACCATCTGATCGTACATGCGCCGCATCAACCACACGCGCGGAGTGACATCTGGTCCTAGCAGCAGCTCTTCACGACGGGTGGAGGAGCGTTCAATATCGATGGCAGGGAAGATTCTCCGTTCCTGCAATCGTCGCGAAAGATGCAACTCCATGTTACCGGTACCCTTGAACTCTTCATAGACCACATCATCCATCCTGGAACCGGTATCGACCAGGCAGGTGGCAATAATGGTAAGCGAGCCGCCTTCCTCAATATTACGGGCTGCACCGAAGAAGCGTTTTGGAGGGTAAAGAGCCGATGGATCGATACCACCCGAGAGCGTTCGCCCAGAGGGGGTGACCACCAGGTTATAGGCGCGCGCCAGGCGGGTAATCGAGTCCATCAAGATGACGACATGCCGCCCCACTTCGACCAGGCGTTTGGCACGTTCCAAAACCATCTCTGCCACTCTCACGTGAGATGTGACGGGCTCATCGAATGTAGATGAAACCACCTCGGCGTCTACCGAGCGATCCATATCGGTCACTTCCTCCGGGCGCTCGCCGATCAGAGCTACCATGAGGTGCACATCTGGATATTTGGTGGACACGGAATTGGCAAGCTGCTTGAGGATCGTTGTTTTGCCTGCCTTAGGCGGCGAGACGATCAGCCCGCGCTGGCCGCGACCAATGGGAGTGACCAGATTAATCAAACGGGTAGACAGGGTGTGCCGGTCGGTTTCTAGGTCGAAGCGGGTATCCGGGAAGATCGGTGTCAGCGCCTCGAACACCGGTCTGCGCTTGGCCTCTTCAGGGTCAATTCCATTGACAGTTTCGACCTTCAACAGGCCATAATGCTTTTCAGTCTCGCGCGGCGGGCGCACATGACCGATGATCAGGTCGCCGTTGCGCAAGTTATACCGCCGGATTTGAGACTGAGAAACATAGACGTCATACGGACCAGGCTGGTAATGCCCGGAACGCAAGAATCCGATGCCCTCACTCATGATCTCCAAGATCCCGCCGCGCAATTCCAATCCATCCCGTTCGGCTTCGAACTGCTGGATGCGCAGGATCAAATCTTCTTTTTTCAGGTGATTGGCGCCAGGGACATTGAGATCTTTAGCTTTTTGGCGCAGTTCTGTCAGGGGGGTATTCTCTAATTCGATTACTCTCATAGCATCAATCTCGGTTGCAACTTAATAGTAGGTGAGATTCCGCCATCTCTTCTAGGCAAAACCAGCAAGCCCGGAAGGTACGGGGTGATCGATCAATTATGGTTTAGAAAAGATTAGCTAGAATGCATAAAATGGGGGAACATTCGTTCGAAAATTATAGCATGGATACCTTCGGATAGCAAGCCTCCTGATTATGGCAGGTCCTGTTGAGATTGCCGCCCGATCCATCCCCAATAACCATCGGTATTATACACGAAATATTTTCCCTTTACCACAGGATTTTGATCAAATTAACCGGCAGATATCTGCACCAACCTTCCATCTCTGTTAGGCGCGGATATCACTTTGTAAGATGTTCGTTACTTCCGGAGCACCCCACCCAGTGACACTAAGTGTCTATCCGAAAATTGAATTTTATTTTGGTGTCAAAAATATCTTCCGGATAGGTTGCAAGATGATCATGGATATCATTAGTGCAGCCGGCAGCAACCCACCTATGCAGACCAGTGGATTCGCCTTTTCAGGCTGCGCCGGCGGCTGCGTGGGAACGCCCGTGGGGAGAATATCGACCGCCTGGCTGGTGGGCTGGGGAGTGATCTCCGGGATATCGATCGCATCAACAGCTTGATCCTCTGCGACCACCTCATATGCCACACCCTGTGAGATAGCGATCACTCGCGTCCCAAGGGCAAATCCAGCCGCCAGCTCAGACCGGGCTTTTACAAGGGCGAAATAATCTTCTGAGAGGAAGGGCACCTTGACCGTCTCCATCAACTGGGGATCAAAGGCAGTATCCACCCACTGGTCGCCGCTGAGCACAAAGGTGCGCGCCCCTACCCTGCGAACTACGTTTGCGGCTTCAACCGACGCTGCCGCAGGCACTTCGGCGCCTGCCATTGCGCCCTGGTCAGCTGCTTTTTCTACGGCTTCTTGCCCAGACGATGGCGCACTCGGCATCGCCTGCAGCTGTTCTAACTGCTCAGCTCCGATCCGGGCCTGTTCTGCTGCACCCAAAGGCATATCTTCTGTTACCAGGTAGGATGTGTACGGTGTGACAATCCCATAGCGGATGCTCAGACGCACAATCTGGTCTATCGTTTCAGCATCTGGGCCATGCAGCCGCACCTGGTTCAGCAGGTAGCCGATCTTGCGTGTGGCCCATAGCCGAGGCAGGGCACTCGCCAGCTCACTGCGTCCGGGCTGCTCGGCAAGCCGCTGGTCGGGAAATTCAAAGATGACCTGCTCATTGTTGACCAATCCGCTGAGGGACACATTCACCTCTCCAGGCTGGCGGTAGCGTCCTGTGATGATAATTTGGGAGCCTGCGAATAAATCTGGCAGCGGGGTGGGAAAGATATCGTACGCCCCGGCAGCACCGAAATCAAGCTCCATGTCGGTCATTACCGGCGTGCTGATCTTGCTGTAGAAGGCTGAGAGGATCTCGTCCAACCGCTCGCCTGGCTGTACGTAGGTGCTGGTGCCCTGATGATCCTGTGCCAGCGAGTCCAGCAGGAAGGTGTCGACATCGTACCCAACGCCGAAGGAGAACAGTCGCAGGTTGTCCGGCGCAGCGCCCTTCAGGTTCTCCAGGATCTGCTGGCTGTCCACTACCCCTTCGGTCGGCAGCCCATCGGTCAGGAAGATCAAATAAGTTGGCCGACCGGTTTCAATAATAGCGGAGGCTTCCAGCAGAGCGCGGTTGATATCGGTGCTGCCTCCGGCAATCAGACTATCGACCCAGGCGGCAGCTTCGTTCGCTTCATCAGCGGGGCGCAGCTGGCGGGCGTAGCTGTCCATACCAGTGCTGAAGGCGATAATGTTAAACCGGTCCTCCGGGTTAAGATGATCCAGAATGTACTGCAGCGCCTGGCGGGCCTGCTCGAATTTCTCCCCTTCCATACTCCCAGAGCGGTCCAGCACCAGGATCACATCTTTAGGTAGGATCACATCCGATATACCCGGTTTGGGCGCCAGCAAGAGCAGGAAGTAGCCATCCGGATTGGCGGGATCTGCCGGATCGCGGTAGGTGAGAAGATGGAAAGCCTGCTCCTCCCCCAGTGAGTAGTACAAGGCAAAATCGCTGTCAGGAAGTGTGTCTTGCTCTTCATAGCCGGCCTTGACCAGATACTCGCTCTCGCGGCTGATGTCGACAGCATGGGAAGGAGAGTATACAGCCCGGAGGGGTACGATGGATGAGCGCACCTCGACACTGATCGATACATCTTCGATAGGCAGCGCTGAAAATTTTTCGGTGTTCAGGGGATAGACATAGCGCACCAGGCCGTTCTCGGCAGCCAACACCTGAGTATACTCAAGCTCTATGCGCCGCTCGCCCTGGGGTGGGATCGGAAAGATGCGCGCCTGCACTGCCCAGCGATCAATGTATTCCAGCAAGGCTGGATCGCGCAGGTCCTTGACGATCTGCTCATAGGTGCGGCGCGCCTCGTCTGCATCCAGGATCTTCCCTTCCACGGGTTGTCCATCCACCCACAAGGTGAAGGCAGATACGGCTGCGTCAAGCGGGATGGGGAAGATATAAGTGCCTTCCACCTGCCACTCATTGGGATTGTAGAAGACCTGGTCGACATAGGTAACCGCCACCTGGTCTTCGATGGTTACCTGCACCCGATGGTAGCGGATCGCCAGTTGGGAGATGGGAGGGTGCGGCGGGCATGGGACGTCGATACAGATCGGCGGATCGGGGATGATGATCCCATCGGCATAGGCCGGAGTGGGGAATAAGAGCAGCAAGACAAATAATGAGATGAAGACGGCAATTTTCCTGCTCATAGCATCCTCCTGGATGAGTGAGTTTTTCGACAAACGACTGTATACAAGATCTGCGAGAACTGCTGCAAATCGCTGATCCTAATGAAGGTCCAATCCTATGACGCTTACCTGCAACAGAAAGTTCCTGGGGAACGGCAATTCAGGGGATGGTATAATTCGTGACTCGGACTAAGAACGAGATGCATCAAGAAATGCTATGCTAGACAAACTTGCCGGAATTGAATCACGTTATGAAGAGATCAACCAGATGCTGATGGAAGTCGGCAACGACTACCAGCGCGCGGCTGAGTTGGGCATCGAACGCGCTGAGCTTGAGCCATTGGTCGATAAGGCGCGCCAATACCGCAAGGCGCTGGCAAGGCTAGACGAGGCTAAAGCCCTGCGCGAATCCGACGATGATGAGCTGCGCCAGCTGGCTGAGGCTGAGACCGCCGAGCTGCAGCCCGAGATCGAGCGCCTGGAATTCGAGATCATCGCCATGCTGCTGCCCAAAGACCGGCGCGACCAGCGCAATGTGATCATGGAAATCCGTGCTGGCACCGGCGGCGATGAAGCGGCTCTGTTTGCAGCCGCCCTGTTCCGCATGTACAGCCGCTACGCCGAGCGTCAGGGGTGGACCGTGGAGGTGCTGTCTGCCAACGAGATCGGGATCGGCGGCTTCAAAGAGATCATCTTCCTGGTCAAGGGGCGCGGCGCTTACTCACGCCTGAAGTATGAATCGGGCGTACACCGCGTCCAGCGCGTGCCGGTGACCGAATCGCAGGGGCGCATCCATACCTCCACTGCTACGGTCGCAGTGCTGGCGGAGGTCGACGAAGTCGAAATCGACATTCCCGACGGCGACATCCGTATGGATGTATACAAATCTGCCGGCGCCGGGGGGCAGAATGTCCAAAAGAATGCCACAGCCGTGCGCATCACCCACATCCCTACCGGCATCGTGGTCCAGTGCCAGGACGAGCGCTCCCAGCTCCAGAACCGTTTGCGCGCCATGAGCATCCTACGCGCCCGCCTGTACGCGATCGAAGAGGAGAAGCGCCGCCAGGAAGTAGATGATACACGCCGCTCCCAGGTAGGAACTGGTGAACGCTCCGAGAAAATCCGCACCTACAACTATCCCCAGTCGCGTGTGACCGACCATCGCATCAATATTTCGAACTTCAACCTCCCCATCGTCATGGAAGGCTATATCGACGAATTCGTCGAGGAGCTGGCAACGCGCGACGAGGCCGATCGCCTGGCAGCGGTCGGGATGGAATCGTGAGCACGCTGGCGTCAGCGCTTCGGAGAGAGTAAAGCCCAGGCTGGATGAAATTGAATATCAAGGCTGCTTTAAAACACCTGCGCTCACGGCTGGCGCATACGAGCCAGACCGCCGCACTGGACGCACAGGTGCTGCTGGGGCATATCCTGGGGCGATCGCGCAGCTGGGTAATGGCGCATCCGGAGTATGATCTGCTTCCTGAGCAGGCATCGAAGCTGGCACAAGCCGCCGTCCGCCTGGAAGATGGCGAGCCGCTGCCATACATCCTGGGTCATTGGGAATTTTTTGGCCTGGATTTCGAAGTCTCTCCGGCAGTGCTCATCCCACGACCTGAGACCGAGCTGGTGGTGGAAGAGGCGCTGCACTGGCTGAGCGCTAATCCGCAACGCCGCCGTGCCGTGGATGTGGGCACCGGTTCAGGCTGCATTGCGATTTCCCTGGCGTCGCGCCTGGAAGATCTGCACATAACCGCAACGGACCTCTCTGCCTCCGCGCTGCGGGTCGCCCGGCGCAATGCGCTCAAGCACAACGTGGCGGCGCGGGTGAACTTTGTCCAGGGGGATCTGCTGGCTGCCATCCAACCGCCCCTTGCTGCCCTGTTCGACCTGATATGCGCCAATCTCCCCTATCTCTCAGCCCACTCGCAAGACAGGCTAGATGCCCTGCGCTGGGAACCCCAGCATGCCCTGGTAGGCGGCGAGGATGGCCTGCTTTACATCAATAAACTGGTCGCCGAGGCTCCCAGCCGCCTTGCTCCAGGGGGGCTGCTCTTGCTCGAGATCGATGCCCATCTCAGTATGGCTGCCCGATGGATCGTGCAAACAGCACTGCCCGAGGCCAGGGTGCGGGTGCTCCGGGACCTGTCGCGCCTGGATCGCCTGCTGGTCGCTCAGGTCTGACACAGCACTAAAGCCTGACGTTCATCCACTTTCTCACTGCAATCGAAGGTCCGGGAGGATTTACTGCCCTGACCACCTCGCTCGATGGCTTAGAGCTTGGTTAGAAATCCTATTATGTGCATCCAGGCATAGTGGAGTAGCGTAAACTTAGACGAATTTGATCTAAAACATCGAGAGGAAACCATGCAGAAAACTATCTTGTTCTTGATCGTATTTGCACTCCTCAGTGCAGCCTGCGGCGGCCCAGCGGCGGCCCAGGTCACCCAGCCACCAGCCACCCAGCCCGTGGTAATGGAAACACAGGCTCTTGATCCGACGGCTGCCAGCCAAACTGCCGCAACTGAAGCGCAAGCTGATATGCCACCCACCGCTACCGAAGCGCCAGCAGACGAGCAGCCTGCAGCCGCAGGGGGAGTCGTTTTCAAGATTGTCCCGGTAGAATCCCAGCTCATCTATGAGGTCGGAGAGACCTTCTTGAACGATAACAATCGCTTCAACCTGGCGGTAGGCACTACCCCTCAGGTGGAGGGCGAGATCATCATCGACCGCTCTGCCCCGCAGAACAGCAGTGTGGGAACGATCACGGCGGATATCAGCCAGTTCACGTCTGACAGCAGCCGCCGCGACAACGCCATACGCGACCGCTTCATCCAAACTTCCCGCTACCCGACGGTGACCTTTGTCCCCACTCAGATTGAAGGTCTGCCGGAAACTTATGTGGACGGTCAGGATGTCTCACTCAAAATTACGGGCGATCTGACGATCCGGGAGGTCACCAAACCGGTGACATTCGATGCCGTAATACGCCTGGAAGGCGACCAGCTTACCGGGCAGGCGGTCACCACAATCCTGATGAGCGATTTTGAGTTCGGACCGATCTCGATCGGGGGGATGTTAAACACAGAGGACCAGGCGAAAGTGACCCTGAATCTCGTCGCTCGACCGTAATCGTCCTGCACCCGGCGCCCCAATAGCCCGGTATAATTGAATAGAAATGTATAGTCGATCTCCTGGACACATCAGGAGATTGGCTGGTTGGGACATGTTTATCTTTCTCTCCAAATTCTTGCCCTTGCTCGTTTACCCGGTTGGACTGATCACAATCCTCCTGCTGGCAGCGCTGCTGACCCCCAGACGCCCCGGTTGGCAGCGGGCAAGCTTGCTGCTGGCACTGCTGCTGCTGATATTGGGGGGAAACCGGTGGGTAGCGGCTGGGTTAACCTACGCCCTCGAGCGGCAGCACCTGCCGGCAGAAGAGATACCCCCTGCCGATGCCATCGTCTTGCTCGGTGGGGGCACGCAATCGCCCTTCTACCCCCGTCCGTTGGTGGAAGTGAACAGCGCCGGCGACCGGATCATCTACGCAGCCTGGTTGTACCGACAGGGAAAAGCTGAGCATATTCTAGTCACGGGCGGCACCATCGAGTGGCTCGGGAGTGAAAGCTCTCCTGCCGAAGACACGGCGCAGCTGCTTGAGATGTTGCAGGTACCGCCGGAGGCGCTCTGGCTGGAAGGGGAATCGCGCAATACCCACGAGAACGCGGTCAACAGCCGCGCCATCCTCGAATCAAAAGGCGTCGAGCGGCTGATCCTGGTCACATCCGCAGCGCATATGCCGCGCTCGGCTGCACTCTTCCGGCAGCAGGGTTTCGAAGTCATCCCGGCGCCCACCGACTTTCGCATCACTTCCGCCGATTGGGAGCAACTCAGATCCAGCAACCTGCTGGCTCATATGATGACCCTGGTGCCAACCGCGGATAACCTGGTGATGACCACCGGAGCATTGAAAGAGTATCTTGGACTGCTGATCTATCGACTGCGGGGCTGGCTATGAAATCACCTTTTGACAACAAGCATATCTTACTGGGCGTCACCGGCTCGATCGCGGCCTACAAGGCTGCCGACCTGGCCTCGAAGCTGGCGCAGTCTGGCGCACTGGTGGACGTGATCCTTACCCAGGCTGCCGTCCAGTTCATCACCCCTCTGACTTTTCAGTCAGTCACCGGGCGGCGCGCTTATGTGGATGCCGACCTGTGGGGCAGCGAGGGACACGTTCAGCACATCGGGCTGGCGCACAGCGCCGACCAGCTGGTGATCGCACCGGCCTCCGCCAATACCCTGGCAAAACTGGCCCAAGGCCTCGCGGATAACCTGCTCACCGTCACTGCCCTGGCAGCCACCTGTCCGCTGATGATTGCCCCGGCGATGGATGGCGGCATGTACCAGCACCCCGCCACCCAGGCGAACTTGGAGATCCTGCGCCAGCGCGGCGCCATCCAGGTGGGTCCGGCGGAGGGACACCTGGCATCCGGCTTGGCCGGTCCGGGGCGAATGGTCGAGCCGGCAGAGCTGCTGGGGCACATCCGCCTGGCGCTGGCGCGCGGCGGGCCTCTATCTGGGAAAAAGGTGGTGGTCACTGCTGGCGGCACCCAAGAGCCCATCGATCCGGTGCGCGCCATCACCAACCGCTCGTCGGGCAAGCAAGGCATGGCGCTCGTCCAGGCGGCCCTCGACCTGGGTGCCCAGGTGACTTTGATTGCCGGCTCCACGCCCCTCCCGGCTCCGGTCGGAGCCAGGCGCATCGATGTGCGCACTGCCGAGGAGATGCGCAAAGCCGTGCTGGGGGCCACGCACGATGCCGATATCTTGCTGATGGCAGCCGCGGTGGCCGATTTCCGCCCCGCCCAAGCTGCAGGCCAAAAGATCAAGAAGGACGCCGGGCTTTCTCAGATTCGCCTGGAAAACACAGCCGATATCCTGGCAGATGTGGCCCGTGAGAAAGAATCCAGCGGCTGCCCGCGCATCACGGTGGGTTTCGCCGCCGAGAGCAAAGACCTGATCCAGAACGCGCGCGCCAAGCTGGCTGCCAAGAAATTGGATCTGATCGTCGCCAACGATATCACCGCCGTCGACGCCGGTTTTACCGTGGATGATAACCGGGTCACCATCCTGGATGCTGCCGGCACGGCGCAGAGCCTGCCCCTGATGAGCAAAATCGAGGTGGCAGAGGCGGTGCTGGAGCGCGTCGCGGCGCTCCTGGCAGAAACGCATGATTGAACTGCGAGCGGTGCGTGCCTCCGACGCAGATGACCTGTTCCCGCTCATCTTCCACAGCCGCGTGACCGATACCCTGGCATGGGATGGGCCGGCGTCGCTGGCTGAACTGCGCCAGGATCTGGCCGAGCGCGAGGTCCTGACCGCCCGCAGCGAGCGGCATATCTTCACCATTGTAGAACAGACCAGCAGCAGACCGGTTGGGTCCGCCAGCATCCGCCCAGACGGCCAGGCCTTTCGCGCCGATGTTGGACTCTGGGTCGCTGAGCAGTACCAGGGCCGGGGCTACGGTACGCTGGTTGTTCGCAGGCTAATTAAATACGGTTTTGAACGCCTGGGATTGGAGAAGATCGAAGCCAGCATCTTCACCGGCAACTGGGCCAGCCGCCGCATCTTCGAGAAGAACGGCTTTTTATTGGAAGGAACTATCCGCAGCGCGCTGCGCAAACGCGGCCGGATTGTGGACGAGTGGCTAGTCGGCCTGACCCGCCCCGAGTATGCAGCCCGCCGGACGGTCATCTTGCATCTGTGCCCGCAGTCAGACTGGCAGGCGGCCCAGGCGCAGGGCGTCTACCGGGCAACATCGCTGGAGAGCGAGGGATTCATCCACTGCTCGCGCCCCGAGCAGCTCCTGGAGGTCGCTAATCGTTATTACCAGGGCGCCGCAGACCTGGTGCTGCTGTGGATTGAGCTGGGAAACCTGGAACCGGAAGTGCGCTGGGAGGGCGCCGAGGGCGACGATTACCCCCATATATATGGTCCAGTCGACCTAAAGGCGATCAGCGCCGTCACGCAATTCGAGCCGGATGCCGACGGGCGTTTCCGGAAATTTCCAGCCCGCTGATCCCTCAGCTTTGAGTCAACTCTACCATCAGGGCTTCCATCTCAGCCGCCAGGGCAGACCGGTCGAAGCTCTGTTCCACAGCGCGCCTGCCGCGCCGGCCCATCTCCACGCCTGCAGAATGATCCCCCGCCAGCTCGCGGATAGCCTGCGCCAGCGCAGCCGGATCTCCGGGCGGGACAAATATCCCCGCCCCCGCCGTCTCAACCACTTCCCGGATCACCCCGTCGATCGCCAGGATCACCGGCTTTCCAGCCGCCATATAGTCGAAAACCTTGTTCGGGTAAACCGTCTTATACAGTTCGATTGGCTTCAAGATGGCGATGCAGGCATCGGCAGCCGCCAGCGCCACCGGCATCTCGGTCTTTGGCGTCGACGGGACGAAATACAGGTTGTCCAGACCCAGCTCTGCAGCGTGCTGCACAAGCGCCGGTTTCTCTTTGCCATCCCCCAGCAGCACAATCGCGATCTGCGGCTGATCTATGAGCAGCCTGGCGGCCTCCAGCACCACCCCCAGGTCGTTGGATATGCCGTGCGCGCCAGCGTACAGCGCCACGTAGCGACCGAGCAAACCATGTTGGCGGCGGAACTCATCCCCGCCCTGCTGCGGATTGAACATAGCGGTATCGGATCCGTTCGGCACCAACGCCACCCGGCGCGCCCCGCGGCCCTGCACATGCGCTGTGAAACCGGGCGAGTTGACCACCAGCAGATCAGCGCGTCGATAGAGGAACCTCTCCAGCCACTCCACCATGCGCACCAGCAGCGGCTGCTTGAGCACTCCCACTGCCACGGCAAAGTCTGGCCATAGATCGCGCACCTCGAACAGGAATTTCACCCCTTTAAGGCGCGCCAGTGCCCAGGCTGTGACGCCCTGGAAGATCGGCGGGGAAGTGCCCCAGACCAGATCGACCTGCCTCACCGTCAGGCCGGTCAAAAAAGACGAAACCATGAAGCTGAAAAAGCTGATCACCCGGTGGAAAAAACTGCGGTGCAGGGCGGGGTATACGTAGGTGCGCAAGATCGTTACCCCGGGCCGCTCTTCCTGGCGCTCTACCCAGAAGATTCGACCGCCAGGTGCCCTTCCGGTCAGATAGCTGACGGGGCTGGTGATGACGGTTACCCTGTGGCCGCGCTGCGCCAGATAGCACGCCAGCTCGTGGTGGCGCGTACCCCCGGGCTCATTCAAGGCTGCAAAAGCCTGATGTACCAGCAGGATGTGCATGCTCGACCTACCCGCCCGTTTCCGGCAGTTGCCACTCGCTGATCACCGAAAGCGGCAGCGGGCTGTCTGCCTGTACCGCAAACGACAGGGCCGGGGATTTATAACCGTAGCTCTGCGCAGCCCACCCGTGGAAAGGCTCTACCAACCCGCTGCCGGACAGGCGCTCGCCGGCGCGCGCCAGGGTGGGCGATAAAATATCCTGCGGAGGACTGCTCTGGCGCACCGTAAGGGTCACCGCACCGAAGGGTGAATAGACCACCAGGCGCACATCGCCGCCGCCCGCCTCCAGCTTCCAGGGCCAGTATGGGAGGAGCCAGTGAAGTCTTATGGCGTATTTGGATTGGGTGATTGCAGAATTCGATGCAGTGGATGACAGGCTGTCCTCCACAACCCACAGCCCATTAGGGTGGCAGGTCAGGCTGCGGCGGTGCAGCACGCCCAGGCGGCGGTAGCCATCATGCTCAGCCACCAGCCTTACCAAGGCGCCGTCAGGCGAGCTTTCGCGGCTGACCAGGCGCGCCTGAGCCCATTCCAGCCACAGAAAACGCCCGGCGCGCGTCATCTGATCTAATCCGTTCACTGTGACTGTGTTGTGCACCTGGCTGCGCGCCAGGGAGTTATCCCATGGCGGGGGTGCATTATACAGGTAGCTGCCGGCATCTACTGCCAGGTTCAATCCGCGCCACCACAGGTCAACGTGCAGCTGGTCAGCATGCCCTGGGCGGCAAGTAAAGCGCTGCGCCCGCAAATAGGCCCAGGCGTCCCCCATATGCAGGACCGCCGGGCTGCCTCCTTCATGCACACCGGAGGCAACTGCATCGATCGCTACAGCATCAGGGATTTCATTTTCCCGCTGGTCCCCGTTCTTCTTTTCCCCTAACCACCACCCCATCTCATCCCATATCCCCTCCGGCAGCGCTGCCTCTCCCAGGAATGCCTGGCTGGCAGCCTGCAGCACCGGGCGATAATCGCTGAATGGGCAGCTCGTCAGCGGCAGGATGTAAGCACCGTCATTGGGACCCAGATTGGGGACGCGCCCCGATTCTGCATCCATCAGAGCCAACAGCCAGCGCGTGGCTAGACCCAGGCGGCTGATCGTCCGCTCAGGTAGGGACAGCCCGTTGCGTCGAGCCAGAGCCCCCACCCACAGGGCGAGCTGCAGCATCAAGCGGTGGTAGTTGGTGCTGTTCTGGACGTAGCTGCCATCTCCAGCGATCTGGCTTTCCAGGCCATCCACAAACCAGCGCCAGCCTGCCTCGCGCCAACGTCCTGCCTGGGGATGGTCGGGCAAAGCTAACCCGGCAGTGAACAGCCCGGCGGCCTCACTCAACAGATGGTTGTTGTTCTGCGCCCGGGCGTATGCCGTGCCGGTCTGAATCCTGCCCGCATGGGCTGCCAGCGCACGCGCCAGAGCGGACATGCGCCCTTTCGAGCTGTAGGAGGAACCGGAGAAAACCTGCCCCGCAAAAGAGAGTGCCACCAACCGCAGCGCTGCTTCCTGGGCAGACACCCACTGCGCCCCCCGGTAGGGCGGATTGGAGGCCAGGAACTGGTCCAGGTAATCCCAGAATACGCCTGGATATTGCTCGTCACCGCTCAGAACGTACGCCCGCCCCAGGTTGAAAACCCAACCAAATCTCCCGGCCTCCCAGGTCCACTTGATATCGGTCGGCTGGCCGGTCGGTTCGCGTTTTTCCAGCTCGGTCCAGTGCGGCTGGGTAACGCCTAACCCGAAATCCAGCGGCACCGGCTCGCCACCAAACAATCGCACCCGTCCGCCAGCGATCTCATCGGCTTCAGCCAGCAAAACCCGCACGCCGCTCTCACCGAGCAAGGCGCGCAGCTCGCCCCTCTCTGGCAGGTCGAGCAGCGCCGAAGTGCGGAAGGCATCCTCCGGCAGGGCCGTGAACCGCCTCTCATCCCGCGTTTGCTGGTACAGGTAGCCGGAGTGGAGCTGGGTCTGGTAGAGCGCGAACAGCCCCACCTGCCGGGGGCCGAGCTCACGCAGGGCCTTGAATGCCAGGGAGATGCGGCGAATCGAGCTCATCCAGCTGGGTGTCCCACACAATTATTAAGGATGATCGCCTCGATGGGAAACCGGGGGTATATCCACCGCTTCCCCCCGGTGCAGCGCTTCGACTGCGGACAGCGCTGCCCACGAAACCGCCAGCAACTGCCCATAAGGGATCGGCGGCGGACCGCCAGCCAGCAGTGCCTTGCTGAAAACCTGCCATTCCGCCCGGTGACCCTTGTCCTGGCGCAGTGGGGAGCGTATGGTCTGCCGCTTGCCGTCTCGGACCAGCTCCAGGGAGCGAAAATCATCCAGGACAGCCACGCTTCCCGCGCAGAATGCCTCCAGGCGCTCCTTTGGGAAGGATTTATCTCCATTAGCCAGATAGGTGACCGTCCCCAGCGAGCCATCCGGGAATTCGAAGGTCATCACCACGTTGTCCTCTTGATAGTGTCCCTCATCCAGCAGCCCGCGCGTGACCACACGCCGCGGCGGCTCCCCCACCAAAAAGGTCAGGAAATCTATAAAATGGCAGGCCTCACCGATAATCCGGCCCCCGCCCTGCTGCGGATCGTGCAGCCAGTGCGTGGACGGCAGATAACCGGCATTGACCCGGTAGCTCGCCACCAATGGCTCATGCCGGTCCTGAAAGAACTGCGCTAGCTGGACCGCCAAAGGGGCGAAACGCCGGTTGAAGCCCACCATCAGCAAGGGAGCTGGTGAGGCAGGGACAGAGGATGGGGCATCTGCGTCCTCTCCAGCCGGGTTAAGCACAGTACGAATCTGCACCAATTCCTCAGCGCTGATCGCCAGCGGCTTCTCGCAGAAGACGTGCTTGCCAGCCCGCAGGGATGCCAATGTCTGGCTGGCATGCAGATGGTGGCGCGTCAGCACCGCCACGGTGTTGATCTCGGGATCGAGCGTGATCTGCACCTCGTCGCCGCTGGCGTAGCGAAAGCCGAAGCGCCGGGCGGCGTGCTGAGCGCTCATCCCCGCCCCGGAGGCGATGCCGATCAGCTCGATCTCGGGCAGCTTTTGAATAGCAGGCAGCATCACAGCGGAAGCGAAATTACCCGCTCCCAGCACCCCCAGGCGCACCTTATCCACCGCTCCAGCCAGCATAAGCCGCTCAACGCCCGTGCCGCCCGGCTGCTTCAGGACCAGTGTATCCGCTGCCGCACCGTTCTCGTCCGGACGATCACTATCGGGGTAGATCAGCAATACGCCCAGGTACTTTTCCTGAGACTTGCCAGTGATCAGCTCGTAAGCCTGCGGCGCCTGCTCGATCGGGAAGCGGTGCGAGATCAATGGGCGCACATCCAGGCGCTTGCTTGCCAGAAGATCGACAAAAGCCTCCAGGTTGCGACCTTCAGTCCAGCGCACATACCCAATGGGGTAATCGTGCCCGGCCTCTTCATAGGATGGATCGTAGCGACCAGGGCCGTAGGAGCGTGAGTTGACGAAAAACAGCTCCTTCTCATAATAGGTTTTACGCGGGATGTTCAGCCCCACTGCGCCTACTGCAACCACGCGCGCCCGCTCACGGGCGATAATCCCGGCCAGCTCCACCGGATCAGCGGAGGGCGTGTCGGCACAGATCAACACTGCATCGCAGCCGCGTCCTTTCGAGAAGCTGATGGCGGCGGATTCCGCCTGCTGGCGCAGGACGCCCGTGCCTCCCATCTTCTGTGCCAGTTCCACACGCACTGGGTCCAGGTCAATCCCCAGCACCTCGCAGCCTGCCGCCTGGGCAATACCGGTCGCCAGCAGTCCCAGCAATCCCAATCCGATGACCGCCACGCGCTCGCCGAGCTGCGCCTGAGCCAGGCGGAAGCCGTGCAGGGCAACTGATCCCAGGGTGGCAAAAGCAGCCTGCTCAAAATCCACGCCCTCGGGCAGCGGCGCCAGCAGGTTGCGCGGCACGCGCGCGAATTCAGCGTGTACAGCGTATCCTCCACCTGCGCAGGCAACCCTCTGCTCGGCACGGATATCCTGCACCCCTTCACCCACTGTGATGACGGTGCCAGCCGATGAATAGCCCAGGGCCATGGGTTGGTCCAGCCGGTTGAACGCTGCCTCGACAGTGGTGAGCAGCCCTTCCCGGCGGGCTTTGTCCAGCACCTGGCGCATCAGGTCCGGCCGCGAGCGGGCTTTGCCGACCAGGGATTTACCCGCAAATTCAACCAGCATGCGTTCCGTGCCCGCTGAGACCAGCGAGGCAGCGGTGCGCACCAGAACAGTTCCAGGATTAGCTGCCGGGATGGGCACATCAGCCACGGTTGTTTCGCCCGTGCGCAGGTTCTGCAGCACTTGTTTCATAGCGCCCTCACCCCGCGGGCCACTTAAGCAATTCGAGGATAGCGATCAGGTTTAACAGCGTCTTGGGCACGAAGGATTGAACCTGAACATACTCTTGATCCTTGCTCCCATCGGCGCTGCGCTCAGAGCAGTGGGCGTTGGCCCCTACCGGGCCTAATCCATCCAGGGTAGGGAAGCGCCTCCACAGCAAGTTGCCATCGCTCAAGCCGCCGCGTTCTTCCATAGCCACATGCATATTTAACCCTTCAGCGGCGCGCTCCCATATCTGGTACAGCTCAAGCGTGGCAGGGTTGGAAGGCCAGGGCGCAGTACGCTCGACCAACTCCACTTTCACCCGGCAGGGGTAGCCGTCCCGGCTGGCAATATCCGAGCTGCCGTCCAGCGCCAGAATGGCGCTGACGCCCTGGTCATAGACCTCGGGGGAGAAAGCGCGCATCTCGACTTCCGCTTCGGCGTAGTGCGGGACGCGGTTGACAACCACACCACCTGTTACAGGGCCCACGTTGAAGGTAATTTTGCGCTTGTAGTCGGTCAGCGCAGCGATTTTCTGGATCGTATGCGCCAGCTGGACGACCGCATTCGCTCCCAGGTGATGATTGTTGCCGGCGTGGGCTGAGCGGCCTTCGGCAGTGATGCAAAAAGTAGCCCGCCCCTTGCGGGCTGTTACCAGGGAGAAGGCCTTCTCCATAGGGGTGCCGCCTTCGAAAACCAGGCAGGCGCGCGTCGAAGCTGGCAAGCGCTGGATGCAGGCCTCGGAAAACTCATCTGAAAGCACCTCTTCCGAGGCATTCAGCGCCACGTACCAGTTGACACGCTCGTAAAGCTCAGGGACGAACCGGAGCAGGGCGTCCAGCAGCATATAGATCAGCACTGTACCGCCCTTGATATCAACCGTCCCAGGCCCGTAGATGCGCGTACCCTCCCGCCGCCAGGTGAAGTCATTGGCGATCTCCTCCGCCCGGGGGAATACAGTATCTAGATGGGAGATCAGGGCCAGGGCAGGTACATCTCCCCACTGCGCGTTGCGGTGTAAGAACAGGTGGCTGCCAAATTCCGGATTGTTTGAACGGACGCGCTCGTCCTGGAATCCGAGCCCGGCAAAGAGACCCGCGGTCAAATCACCCAGGGCATTCACCCCCTCTGCGTTGGCGGTGAAGCTGTTGATCGTCACCATCTGGCGGTGAAATTCAAGATAGTCCGTCAGGTTAGCGTGTAGATAATTCTCGATGGCTGTGTAATCGATCATGGCGCTCCCAATTCTTTTAATTTATCTGCACACCTATTATAAACCGGTGGTGGGCCAATCAGGAGAGCAGGAAACCGGCAGGAGCAGGTGTGAAGCGCCTCGCCTGTCCGCCGTGATATAATCCTCCCTTGCGCATACCCCAAGCTTCACCTGATCAACACAGGAGCATCTCTCAATGGACCTGCGAGCCTACAAATTTGCACAAATCCTGGTCGACCATTCGACCAAAGTAAAGCCCGGCGACCGAGTCGCCATCACGAGCACGCCGGCTGCAGAGCCGGTGCTGCGCGCCCTGTATGCCCTGGTGCTGGAGCGCGGCGGGCAGCCGCACCTTCTGCTCGACCTGCCTGGGCAGGAT
Organism: uncultured Anaerolineaceae bacterium; assembly: GCA_964525785.1. Taxonomy (GTDB): domain Bacteria; phylum Chloroflexota; class Anaerolineae; order Anaerolineales; family UBA4823; genus JAQBDA01. The sequence continues at coordinate 4,746 of CAZGIX010000054.1, read as the reverse complement.
GAGCTGCTGTACACGCATGCCAGCGACGAGCAGCTCGATTACGTTTCCCTTTTCCACCAAATAGCATTTGAACAGTTCGACGTGCTGCTGAAAATCCGCGCCGAGACCAACACTCGTGCATTGACCAGCGTGCCGTCCACACGCGCTGCCCGGCGCCAGAAAAGTATGGCCTCCCTCATTGAAACACAGATGCGCCGCGGGGCAACAAAGGAGCTGCGCTGGATGAGCACTCAATATCCCACCAGCGCCTATGCTATGGAGGCGGATATGGGCACGGAGGAGTATCAAGAGTACTTCTACCGCGCCTGCCATGCCGACGAAGGCACCCCAGACCCAGTCGCTTTCTGGCACGGTATCCAGGAGCGTCAGGCTGTGATTATTGCGCGCATCGATGGACACGACCAGGTGACCCTGCGCGGCCCGAACGTCGATCTCAGCCTATCGATAAAAGGCCGGCGCTTCATCAATTCCTTCGGTGAGCACAACCTCCCGGATGGCGAGATCTTTACCGGTCCAGTGGAAGATTCTGCCAATGGGTGGGTGCACTACACCTATCCGGCAGTCTATCAAGGCCGCGTGGTAGAGGGCATCCAGCTGCGCTTCGAGAAGGGCAAAGTGGTCGAAGCCACTGCGCGGCAGAACCAGGATTTCTTGCTAGAGATGCTGGAGATGGATGCCAATGCCAGATTCATCGGCGAATTTGCCATCGGCACGAACTACGAGATCAACCGCTTCACCCGCAGCATCCTGCTCGATGAAAAGATCGGCGGAAGCTTCCATATGGCGCTGGGGGCTGGATATCCGGAGACGGGCAGCCAGAACCGCAGCCGCATCCATTGGGACATGATCTGCGACCTGCGCCAGGATTCAGAGATCCGCCTGGATGGCGAGTTATTTTATAAAAACGGGCAATTCGTCGAGTAGATCAAGAGAGGATCTGGTTCTGTAGATCCAGCATCTGGCGATATACCCCCTCCTGCTCAACCAGCTCGCTGTGGTGGCCGCGTTCAATCACGCGGCCATTTTGCATCACCAGAATCTCATCCATATGTTCCAGACCGACCAGCCGGTGGGTGATCAGCAGGCAGCCGCGCCTGTCTGTCACCTGGATGATCATCTCCAGGATCTGGTGCTCGACCAGGGCATCCAGGTTGGCAGTGGGCTCATCCAGAATGAGCAGGGGTGCGTCCTTCAGGAGGGCGCGGGCGATTGCCAGGCGCTGGCGTTCGCCGCCGCTCAAGCGGTAGCCCTGCTCGCCAATCCAGGTGTCAAATCCCTCGGGCAGAGACCGAATGAGGTCGTAAATCTGCGCCTGTTGCGCAGCCTGTACGAGATCGTCCTGGCTGGCATTCGGTCTGGCGATGAGCAGGTTCTCACGCACGGTAGCATTGAACATATAAGGGTTTTGCGGCACTACAGCCAGCTTACGGCGCACATCGTCCATACGGAAGCTGCGCAAGTCGCCTCCGCCCAGGGAGATCATGCCCTGCTGGCAGTCCCAAAAGCGCAGCAGCAGGTTTACCAGGGTGGTTTTCCCGGCGCCGCTCGCCCCCACCAACGCCACCCGCTTTCCCGGCGGCAAAGACAGGCTGAGGCCCTTCAGGGCGTAGATCCCCTCACCGGGCAGATCCCAGGCCCCATTTATATCTCCGGTGAGAGGAGCAGGCGGGTAGCGGAAGTGCAGGTCGCGCACCTCCAGGGCAAACGGCGGCTGGATATTTACAGACTCGGGTGGGTCTTTGACCTCTGCTTCAGCATCCACGATCTCGAATAATCTGCGCGCCGCTTCAAGCTGGCCAAGCAGGTGCTGGGCAGCCTGGGGCAGCGGCTGTATCGCTTCGAAGCTCGTCAGAACAGCCAGCAGCACCACCGCCAGGTAGACGCCCTCAATCTGTCCGCTTACCACCAGGGGAATCGCCACGAATAAGGCAGCCCACATCCCCAGGTTGGACAGCATCACCAGCAGGGAGGATTGTGCCGCAGCCAGACGCGCCACATGAAGCTCGGCCGCTACTATCTGCTGTCCGCACTCCCCTACGCGCTGCATCTGGCGTAAATCCTGACCGGCGACCAACAGGTCGGCTGCCCCCTGGATGCCATCCACCAGGTGTGCGCCAAGCCGGCCGCGCGCGGCGACCATCTCGGCGCCAGTCCCCTGGCTCAACCAGCGCGCCGCCAGCGGTACAAGGACGCCTCCCAGGAGCAGAAAGAGAAGCAATACGAGGGCTAGCCTGGGCGAAAACCGGGCAACAAACCAGGTGCTGCCCAGCATGACCGCCAGAGCCACCAGCGGCGGAGCCAGGGCACGCACATAGAAGCTCTCCAGCGCGGCAATATCTCCAATCGCACGGTTGAGCAGGTCACCGCCCCGGTAGCCCAGCAATCGCGCCGGTGCCAGCGGCTCCAGCGCCTGGTAGAACCACACCCGCAGCCGCGCCAGGATGAGAAATGTGGTCTGGTGGGAGACGTAGCGCTCCAGGTAGCGGAACACTCCCCGGCTAATGCCGAAGAAACGCACCCCCACGATGGCAACCTGCAGGTCCGCGATGGAAGGCTGCAGAGCAGCCGCTGAGATGATATAAGCTGAGGCAGACATCAATCCGACGCTGCTGGCGATGGTCAAGAATCCCAGCAAAACCGAGAGCAACACCTGTCCGGTATATGGTCGAATCAGATCCAGCAGCCGCAGCAGAACGGGCACTGCATGGCACCCGGAGATCAGCGGTGCATCCTGATAGCGCCCGTCACCCCGGCTTTGCGGTAGATCCGGTGAAGCTGCTACCTCAGGCGCCTCGCTCCTCCGCGCTTGTCCTGTCACAAAGTGCACTTGTCGCTTATCGGTCCCGGTGTAAGCCTGCACCAGATCCCGGTACAGGTCGCTGTGCTCCAGCAACGCGCTGTGATCTCCGGAAGCGCTCACTCGCCCATTATCCATCAGGTAGATCATGTCAGCCTGGTAGACCGTGCTCAGGCGGTGGGCAATCACCAGGGTCGTCCTGCCCCCTACCAGCCGCGCGATCGCAGCCCGCACCAGGCTCTCCTGTTCAGGGTCCAGGCTAGAAGTGGCTTCATCCAGGATCAGGATAGGGGCGTCTTTCAGGAAAGCCCGCGCCAGGGCTATGCGCTGCGCTTGACCGGCACTCAGGCGCGCCCCTCGCTCCCCCACAGTGGTCTCGTACCCGTGGGGAAGCTGCTCAATAAACTCGTGGGCTTGAGCCAGCCGGGCAGCCTGGATGACCTGCTCAAGAGTGGCTTCCGGTCGTCCCAGGCGGATGTTGGCAGCCACGCTGTCATGAAAAAGGTGCGGGGTCTGCGGGACCCAGGCAACCCGAGAGCGCCATTCGCGCTCCGCCAGGCCTGCCAGCGACTGCCCATCGACAACGATCTCCCCACCGGATGGCTCCATGAAGCGCAGCAGCAGGCTGACCAGGCTGCTCTTCCCCGCACCGCTCGGACCCACCAGGGCCACTACCTGCCCCGCCCCGATCCGCATCGATACCTCGTCGAGGGCAGGTCGTCCATCCGGGTATGTGTAGCTGAGCCGGTCGATGATGATCTCCGGCGGCTGGTTGCCGGCCTCCCCTGCCAGGTGGGAAGACTGCTCCGCTGAAGAAGCGGTCGACAGCGCCGGCGTGCGAAAGACCTCATCGATACGCTCGATTGCCGCCAGGCCCGCCATCGCGGCGTGAAAGCGCGCCCCCAGGCTGCGCAGCGGCAGGTAGAATTCCGGCGCCAGGAGCAGGACGAAGAATGCCTGCTCGAATGTCAATCGACCATACAGCAGGCGCAGCCCGATCTCCACTGCCACGATGGCCGTGCTGAGCGTGGAGAGCATCTCCAGCGTCAGACCGGAGAGGAAAGTGACCCGCAGCACCTGCATGGTTACCAGCCGGTAGCGTTCGCTGGCCTGAGCCAGCACCGTCACTTGTGCCCGGCTGGCGCCCAGGGTCTTCAGCGCTGTCAGGCCTTGCAGGACATCCAGGAAGTAAGCGCTCAGCCGGCTGAGAGTCCGCCACTGCCGGCGGGTCAGGGTTTCCGCCAGATTGCCGATCAGGATCATAAAGAGCGGGATCAGCGGCGCGGTGAGCAGCAGGACCACGCCCGATATGGGATCGAGCGGGAAGATAAAAACCAGGAAGGTCAGCGGGATAAAAACCGCCAGCGCCAGCTGCGGCAGGTACTGGCTGAAATATGCATCCAGCGCATCTATGCCCTCCTGGCAGGTGTTCACCAGCTCACCGGTGCGCTCCTCACGCCCAAATGCAGGACCCAGGCGCATAATGTGCTCGAAGAGCTTCTGGCGCAGGCGCGTTTTGATCTTGATCGCCGCGGCGCTGGCGCTGTACTCCGAGCCCCATACCAGCCCACCACGCAGCAGGATAACCGCCAGCAGCATGATGAGCAGACGGCTTACAGCTTCGCGGTCTGCGCCATCCAGGAATACCGCTGCCACTATCCGGCTCAAGCCGCGCGCCTGCACCACCACCAGGATCCCGGATGTCAGTCCCAGCAGGACCGAGACGATCAATGCCACGCGGGTGGTTTGAGCCAGTTGCAGCAGGCGTTTATCTAATCGCATGGGTGCTTACATGAGGGACCTGGGCGGCTACCTTCGCCGCCAAATACGAGGACTTACTCAGTTGAGGGAGGGAGTGGGTGTTTGGGCGGGTTGCGCCCGCCCAAACACCCACACTTTTCTCCTGAACTGCGTATCTTCTATAACTATTATTTTATGCTGCCTAGTAT
>CAZGIX010000053.1:0-25139 GCA_964525785.1 uncultured Anaerolineaceae bacterium | reverse complement strand
CACGCCGGCCCAGGATTTTAACGGCAGCGACAGTTTCAGCTATCGCGCTTTCGATGGTCTTGCCTTGAGCGCTACCACCGTAGTTGACCTCTCCATCATGGCGATCAACGATGCTCCGCTCGCGACTGGCGATACAGCCTCCACGTCCGAAGATAGTGCCACGTCCATCCCTGTGCTGGAAAATGACAGCGATATCGATAATGCCAGCCTTTCAATTGCAGACGTGGGCACGCCAGATCTGGGAACTGCAGTCATCAGCGGCACCCGTTTGCTGTATTCACCGACACAAGACTTTTTCGGAAGCGATGTATTCACATATACGATCACCGATGGGCTTCTGTTCGACACGGCAGCCATTATGGTCAGCATTACAGGGGTAAATGACGCCCCCATCGCAATGGAAGACGAGTATTTGGCCGATCAAGAGACGCCGCTGGTGATCTCAACACCAGGTGTGCTGGTCAATGACAGCGATGTGGAGGGCGACGATCTAACTGCCACGCTTATAGGTCAGCCGGATTACGGCAGCCTGCAGCTCGGGATCGATGGCTCATTTTCATATACACCAGAGGACGGCTTTACAGGGACAGACCAGTTTATCTACTATGCCAGCGATGGGGTCGCGTCCAGTAAGGAGACGGTGGTGAAGATAACCGTCGAAGCTGCTCCCCAACTGCCCCCGGGTATGATGGTCTTCCTGCCATTTATCTTCCATCAGGCAGCAATCGATGACGGTAATTGATCGACGGTGACGCCTGGGTTTGATGCATGATGGCGTGTGTACACGTCTGTTGAAATGTTACGCCAGGAGGAAGCTTGAGGTGTTTCAGGGGCGCTCAAGCGACACAGCTCTCTGCCGGCATGCCAAAGACAGCGGCAGCTGGCAGAGAGCTGGTTAAATAGAACGCTGGACGAGTGTGGAGGATAGAGCGGAGAAAAACCCTGATCCCAGCGCTTACTTCAATACCCCGCGTATGAAATACAGCGCCTTGCGGGCTTCTTTGTCCGGATCGTAGCTAGCGCTCAGATCGCGGAATACCTTGATATTGCGGCCAATCTAGCCGCCGGGCATCAGGAACGGTTCCATGACCACATTGCCCTGGTAGCCGATCTTGCGCACCGCCGCGCCCAATTCGTTCCATGGAATGTGGGCATACCCGGGAGACATGCGGTGGTTCTCGCCGACGCCGATAAAACAGTTACACGCCAGTCGCTCCATTTCAGCGCTCCTGTTTTTTGCGCCACCATATTGACAAAGTTAATTCGTGGTGATATATTTAGTTCAGCGGAATAAATAAAGTTTAATATTATAAACGACTGTATTGGGCGATCCTATTCTCGGTCGTGCGAGGATTTCCATGGTCATGATGCCATCGAAAAAGACCCCCAAGTATTACGTCCCTGCTACAGCCAAAACACTCCAAATCCTCGAAGCCCTGGCTGCATTTGATAAACCTGCAACTCTGCAGGATCTGATCGATTACACGCGTTTGCCAAAAAGCTCGGTGTATGTCATCCTGACTACCTTGGAGACGCTGCGTTACGTCGAACGTGATTCAGCCAACACCTTCCGCCTGGGACCAAAGGCGATCCAGTTCGGGGCAGTAGCCACACAAGCTGCTAATCTGAGCCAGCTTTTCCATCAAGCGGCGCGTAAGATCGTCGATGAGTGCGGCGAGACTGTGCAGCTGGCAATCCTGGATCAGGCGGAGGTGATTTACGTGGCACGGGAAGATGGAACCCGCCAGGTCCAGCTAGTCTCGCGCATCGGCAGGCGTCTGCCGGCGCATGCGACCGGATTAGGCAAGGTGCTGCTTGCCGCGCTACCCGCGGATAGCATCGATACACTATACGCCAACCGGTCACTCCCGACCCTGACAGCGCACACCATCAGTTCTGCGAGCCAGCTTAAAGCAGAGCTTAAACTCGTCCGCGAACGTGGATACGCACACGACAACCAGGAGAGCTCAGAAGGACTGCAGTGCCTTGCCGCTCCGATCTACGATCATACGGGACAGGCAATCGCAGCGGTCAGCGTCTCCTTCCTCTCGGCGCGCGCAACTCCAGAGCACTATCAGTGCATTTTATCATCTGTCCAAAGCGCAGCACAAGAAATCTCAGTGGGGATGGGTTGGCATATATCCTCAGCTAAAAAGCAAACCAAACCATCCACAGTCAATTCCATCATCTAGACTCCGCCCCCGGGTATTATAAGCTGGCGAGCAATACAGCAAAATCGAGGTGCATTGTGTGGAAATTCCCGCCCGAACTGGAGATGCTGCGCGAGACGGTGCGCAAAATGGCAAACGAGGTCATAGCTCCTCGAGCCGCGGAGATAGACCTCGCTGGAGAGTTCCCCTGGGATATCAAGGACCTGTTTCAGCGCCAGGGAATCTTCAGCGTGGCCTTCCCCGAGTCGTTTGGGGGATGCGAAGCGAGACACACCGCGACCTGTCTTGCGGTGGAAGAAGTCGCTCGCGTTTGCGCTTCTTCATCTTTGATATTGCAGGTACAGGCTTTAGGTGCGACGCCGATCCTGATTGCGGGCACTGAAGAGCAAAAGATCAAATACTGCATTCCCCTCGCGGCTGGTGAGAAATTGTGCGCCTTCGCCCTGACCGAACCTGGGGCGGGATCTGATGCTGCCGCCATGCTGACCACTGCGGAGTTGAGAGGCGATACTTACATCCTCAATGGATTGAAGCACTTCATATCGAATGCTACGGTCGCGGACATCTTTTGTATCTTTGCGATGACCGATCGCAGCAAGGGGACCAGAGGCATCACAGCCTTTATCGTCGAGAAAGATTTCCCCGGATTTCGCATCGGTCGGGTCGAGAAGAAAATGGGTATACGCGGGTCGCCAACCGCCGAGGTTGTCTTGATCGACTGCCAGGTACCGCGAGAGAACCTGCTGGGCAATGAAGGAGAAGGGTTCAAGATCGCAATGAAGACCCTGGACGGCTCGCGGGCTGTTATTGCTGCCCAGGCAGTCGGCATCGCCCAGGCTGGTCTTGATTTTGCGATCAAATATTCGAAGGAGCGCGTCCAGTTCGGATCTCCGATTGCACAGCTGCAGGGTATCCAATTCATGCTGGCTGACATGGCAGCTCAAGTTGAGGCGGCACGCGCCCTGACCTATCATGCCGCAGCGCTGGCTGACGAAGGATCGCCCCACCTGTCTTATATTGCGGCAGCAGCCAAGCTCATGGCCTCAGACACAGCCATGCGTGTAACGACCGACGCAATTCAAGTTGCCGGCGGCTATGGGTATATGACTGAATTTCCGGCCGAACGCTACATGCGAGACGCCAAGATCACACAGATCTACGAAGGCACGAACCAAATCCAACGCCTGGTCATCGCCCGGCAGCTGCTCAAGTAGGGGACCTGAAATGCAGCTGAAGTTGGGAGATCACGCATCGCTAAGTAAAACGATCACATCAGATGATGTTGCTGAGTTTGCGCGTATCACCTCAGACACCAATCCGCTCCATCTGGACGAGATCTATGCAAAGCAAACCCGCTTTGGAGGCCGGATCGTCCACGGAATGCTGGGGGCAGCTTTAATTTCGGCTGTGATCGGTACACAGCTGGGCGGCCCAATCTATTTGGGCCAAACGCTCAAGTTCGTCAAGCCTATCCGGATCGGGGAGACGCTAACGGCGATAGCAGAAGTGAGCGCAGTGCGCGAAGATAAGAACATTGTGACGCTGGAGACCTGGGTAATTAACGAAGCTGGCGAGGAAGTCATCGTTGGTGAGGCTACGGTCCTGCCTGTTTAATAAATATAGGACTTAATATCGTTGCGAGCCCTCTGTTCCTGCGAGGGCTCGCGTTAGTCTAGCGAACATTGGATTTGTCGGTTAGTTATTTGAATGGCTCTGCCTTGTCCACCGGTGTGTTTTGGCTGGCATAGCGCAGCTCTTTTACCATCTTCGATGTCAGGTTATATATCATGGCGGTATCGACGCCAACCGCAATATATTGTACGCCCATAGCTACCCAGTGCCTGACGGCTTCTTCGGTGTCCGCATATACTCCTGACGCCACGCCTGCTCGGTGGCAGGCGTGGATGACCTGCTCCATTGTACTCCTCACCAGCGGGTGATTCACCTGACCGGGTAAGCCCAGCGATTGGGATAAATCGTAAGGCCCAAGGAAAATGGCATCAATCCCCGGCACACTCAAGATCTCATCGAGGTTGTCTGCACCTTCTTTGCTCTCGATCTGTATGACGACGACCGTATCGCGGTTGGAGCCTTCAAGGTAGTCAAAGCGGTCGCGGGCAGAATAGCGCGCGGCGCGGACATTCCGGCATACCCCCCGGTTCCCGAGCGGCGAGAATTTAGAGTACCGCACAGCCCGCTTTGCATCTTCAGCCGTCCTGGTCTGCGGTACCTGGACCCCCAATGCGCCTACATCGAGTGCGTGCTGAAAAAACCAAGGCTGATTATCGGGGATACGAACGAGGGCCGCCATCCCCACCAGGTCGCAGGCGCGCACCAGATCCGAGGTCGTCTCGGGAGTAAGGGGGCCATGTTCCTGGTCGATGATGATGAAATCGAATCCGGCTTCGCCGAATATCTCCACCAGGTCGGGGCTGGGCAGGCGGAAGAATGAGCCAATTACTATTTGCCCCTGTTTCAGCTTCGTTTTAATATCTTGCTGCATCGCCATTAACCTCCTTCTGAACAGGTGGTCAAACCGGCTCCAGCTTTGCCGCTTCGTAGATCAACTGAGCTCCTGTCTCGAGCGCATCCAGATTTGCTTCTATCAATGATTTACGCGATCCCTCAGCCACGATGGTTTTGATCTCATCCAGCTTATAGAACTCGGATACAGCACATAGTGCACCGATCATCACCATGTTCATCAACACCGGATCGCCGATCTCATCAGCCGCTTCTGTGGCGTTAATCATATATCCCTTCAGGTTCATCTCATCGAGTGCGCTGATTATTTCGCTCAAGGTGGGATAGCGATCCAGTCCCATCGTGCAGCCGACGGTCAGAACAGGGCGGGAATTCATGATATATATTCCATCCTGTTTCAGCTTGCGCACCTGGCGGAGCAGCTCTATAGGCTCAAAACCCACCAGGTAATCTGCCTGACCGTCGGGTATAAGGGGCGAATATAAGGTCTGATCAGCGACCCTTAAATGCGAGACCACCGATCCGCCGCGCTGGGCTGCGCCAATCGTTTCCGTTGCTAAAACACGGTAGCCTCTTCGAATGGCTGATTTTGCTAATAATGCAGATGCGAACAGGTTCCCCTGCCCTCCGACCCCTGCGATCAAGATGTTTTGTATCATAAGAAGGCCCCTCGCTTGCACACATCGACGCACAGCATGCAGCCTACACAGGACAGAGGATCAACGCTGGCTTTCTCGCCGTCAAATTGAATTGATGGACAGCCGAAGTAATCGATGCATACCCGGCATCCATTGCACAGTTCTGGATCCACCGAGACGGCACGATCCCCGAAAGATATCTCGCCACGTCCCTTTGCATACAGGTAGCAGGGCGCAGAAGCTACGATGACGGACACCCCAGGGTTTTTGACCGCCTCGTTCAAGGCAGCGACCGTCTCGCCAATGTTGTAAGGGTTGACGGTTTGGACCGGGACCTGGAGCGCCTCGGCGATCTTCTCGATACTGACTTGCCGAACCTGATCTCCACGGACATTCTCGGCGCTCCCCGGGTGAGGTTGAAAGCCAGTCATGGCGGTCGTCCTGTTATCAGCTACGATCACCACTAGTTTGGTTTCGTTATGGACTGCATTGATGAGTCCTGTCACGCCGCTGTGAAAGAAAGTCGAGTCGCCGATGATGGCGAAGACCGGTTTATCAAATCCGCTGTGGGCGATACCGCTTCCCATCGGAATAGAAGCCCCCATGCAGTAGATCGTGGATTGCAATTCCATGGGAGGAAAGGCTCCTGCATCATGGCAGCCGATATCTCCGGTAACGATGCCTTTGGTTTTGCGCGCAACGAGCTTCAGAGCGTGCAGCAAGCCGCGATGGCTGCATCCAACACACTGGGTCCGGGTCCGCATCGGGGCGCTGACCGAGAGGGGAAATGGCTGGGGTACGAATCCTTGGTAGGATGCATCCAGATCAGCGATCGCCTGGAGGACGACGCGATCGGAAAGCTCGCCTTCCGCGGGCAGGAAGCCCGATCGCCCCAGCACTTTGACCTGCTTGCCAGAGTCGTACAGGATTTCTTTTAACATCCGCTCTACTACTGGCTCAGTTTCTTCGAATACAACCAGTGTATCCACGCCCTCGGCGAAGGCAAGCACCTTTTCGCGCGGCAGGGGTAGAGTGCAGAGCTTGAGAATCGGGAAATTATGTCCAGTGATCGCGACAGCTTCCTTGCAGTATGCGTAGCCAATCCCGCAGCCCACCAAACCGATCCGGCCGGCGCCAGGTTCGATTGTATTGAACGGGCTGGCTTCGACAAGCGCCTCGAGCTCGCGCTGCTTTTCGTTCAACCAACGGTGCCGGATCACCGGGCGCATCTGCCCACCGGCGCTTTTCTCGACCACCGCGCTCATGACATAGCGTGAGCGATCGTTGATGAAATCCGCCGGACGGGGAGTCGTCTGCACCGGCTCGAAGTCCACCAGCGTGCGTGAATGGCAGACGCGCATGACCGGACGGAGGACAAAGCACAGCTCTGTGCTTTCCGACAGCTTAAATGCGGCCTGAACCATCGCCTTGGCTTCTGCGGCTGAGGATGGATCAAAAACCGGCAAATGAGCGTATGTATGGGTCAGGATGCGCGTGTCCTCCTCGTTTTGCGACGAATTGCCGCCCGGATCGTCGGCAGATATTAGCACCAGACCACCACGCACCCCGGTGAAATTCATGTGCATCAGAAAATCCGTGACGATGTTGGTGCCATTGTGCTTCATCACCGCCATGGCGCGCTGGTTGCACAACGAAGCTCCCTGTACCAACTCAAGAGCGACGATCTCATTCGTTGACCATTCCACATAAATATCCGGATAGGCGGTGTGGGATGTAAGGATTTCTGAAGCAGGCGTCCCAGGGTAGCCAGCGACCACGCGTACCCCGGCTTCCACCGCTCCGCGCGCAATCGCTTCATTCCCCATGACAAATCGCTGCTCGACTTCGGGGTCCGCTGGCGCTTCGGCTGATCCATTCATGACAGCTTCTCTTTCCATTACAGATTGGTCTCCGGTCATTGAGAAGCCTCCTTGGATTGGGAGCCTATCCCGGCGATGGTCTTAGCGAACTCTTTCTTTTGTGCCAGGTTGCTCAGCCGCCCGATCATAATCACCTGGGCTTCCGGTGATCCGGCGCCGTGCATCGATTCGGTGCGGTAGGCAACCGCTCCAGTACCGGAGGTCATGTTTTCGATCAGGCGCAGGATGCGCATGCGATCCTCGGTTGCCACGTCGGCGATCCCCTGCAAGTACTTGGTTATGTATGGACCCAGGCGTGGATTGAGCAAATCCTTTTCCGACGGCATGGTCACCATCAGTCCGCCGGCAACATCCTCTGCTAATCGTGCGATCTCATATGGGAAGCGTGTGACATTCTGTTTGCACACATTGGCGAGCAGCATATCAACGAGATAGGTACCTGAAGAAGTCGGCGCCCCCATGTACGAGCAAGCCAATCCGCAGGCAAACAAGGTCTCGTTCAGGTGAAGCATCTCGGCGATCTTATGCTTGACATGCGAGGCCTGCGCCACGCCGCCGTATTCTGCCGCCGTTGCTACAGCACCGATCAGCACATCTCCCACGCCAACCTTACAACCCCCATAACTCTGGCGGTGATAGGCTGCGAAACGCTCCACGAGCAGCCCGGCGAACTCATATTCGCCGCACAGGAAGATGCGCTCCCATGGAACGAACACATCGTCAAATATCAGCAGCGCTTCATGCCCGCCGAAACGTGCGTTGCCGAGATCGATCTCTACGCCTTCCAGCTTTCGGGTATCAGACGCTTGCCGCCCGACGATATGGATGATGCCGGGTGTATTGATGGGAATGGCGAAGGAAATGGCAAAGTCCTTGTCCTCAGGTCGCAGCGCAAGGGTCGGCATGACGACGATCTCGTGAGAAAACACAGCGCCGGTCTGGTGCGCTTTCGCCCCGCGCACGATGATCCCATCTGGCTGGCGCTCGACGATATGCACGAAGAGATCGGGATCAGCCTGCTCCGAAGGGCGTTTGCTGCGGTCTCCTTTGACATCCGTCATCGAGCCGTTCAGCACGAGATCGTTCTCTTGAACGTATTTCAAGTAATCGAGAAAGCGCTTGTGATATTGGGTGCCCTTGGCCTGGTCTGTCTCGTAGGTCACGCTGGAAAGGGCGTTCAAGGCATCCCAGCCAACGCAGCGCTGGAAGCATGTGCCCGTCTTCTGACCGAGCATGCGGAGCGCCTTGACTTTCCGTATGAGGTCTTCAGTGCTAGTGTGGATCGAGCAGAATAGATTGATGTCGTTTCCGTCAAGTGTCGAACGAGCGTGCATCAGCTCCTCTGCGGCGGAATCTTCCGCCATCTTGTAGGTCATTTCGAGGGCGTTGAGCGAGGGACGCAGGATGGGATGCTCTCTCGGATCGGGGACGCGATCGCCCAATAGATATACCTCGCGTGCCAGGCCATCTAAACTATTCTTATACTCCTGTCCAGTTTTCATCTTTCTACCTCCTTTTCAATTTCCATTAAAGTCCATAGCGAGCAATATTCTGGTTGGCGATCGCTTGAATGGCGGCGATATGTTCATCCTCTTCGCGATCGAACAAATGCCGGAACCGGCTTTGGAGCCGCAGGTATTCATCCACTGGTTTTGGCTTACCGATTCGACGGGATTTCAAGGGCTGTCCCCAGCCTGTCTCGTATAGTGGGACCAACCCAGTCTGGATAGCCAGCTTGGCGACCTCGATCGTACGGGACGAATCGAACCCCCATCCGATCGGGCATGGGCTGTGGACATCCAGGTACTTGGGACCACGGATCTCCATTGCTTTTCTGACTTTGCGCATCAAGTCTTTAGGAAAACCGATAGAGGCTGTGGCTACATAAGGGATATCGTGAGCCAGGGCGATGGCGGCCAGGTTCTTCTTCGGCTTATCTTTGCCCCAGGCATTTCGGCCCGCTGGAGAGGTCATGGTCGCTGCGCCGACCGGGGTGGCGCTGGAGCGCTGGACGCCAGTGTTCATGTATGCCTCGTTGTCGTAGCAGATATACAGCACATCATGCCCGCGTTCAAACATGCCGGACAATGAGCCCATGCCAATATCCAATGTCCCACCGTCGCCGCCGATAATAACTACCTTGACTTGATCGCTCAATCCCATGGTTTTCAATGCCAGCTCGACGCCTGAGGCAACTGCGCCGGCGTTTTCGAAAAGCGGATGAAGCCAGGGGACGCCCCAGGATGAGTACGGATAGGGAGAGGTGAACGTCTCTACACATCCGGTAGCCGTGACGACGATAACGTTCGGTCCGGTTGCCTGCAGAATAGTGCGCACAGCCAGCGAAGCCCCACAGCCAGGGCAAGCACGATGACCAGGAGTGAAGAGCGCATTGCTGTATTTAGATTCCATTACCGAGCCTCGTAGTGTCCAATATCTCCGGTTTCAAGCCGACAAAATCCACCACAGGAGTGACGACACCTCGATCGATGGCTTGCCGGGCACGGTCCACAATGTACCGGGTCGTGTCGAGGGTGACCTCACGTCCTCCGTATCCAGCCAGCTCCCCAAGCACCAACGGGTGCTGTGGGGTATCGTACAAGGCGGCTTTCACTTCAGAAGCCAGAATGCCCTGCGAACCCATCGACAGCGCCCGGTCTAACACAGCCACTGCAGAAGCACCTTTCACTGCCAGACTCAGCTCATCGCCGGGGAAGGGTCGAAAACAGCGGACTTTGACCAGACCGACATTCGTTCCTTCCAGCCGGAGCTGATCGACTGCTTCGCGCAGCGTGCTTACCGTCGAGCCCATCGCCACGAGAATAATCTCGGCGTCGTCTGTGCGGTAGCAGTCAATAAGCCCACCATGGTAGTGACCGAAGGTGTTCTTATATTCTTCCGCCACAGACTCGATGACACTTTTAGCATTCTGCATGGCCTCCTGGAGCATGTAGTGAAACTCAAGGGCATTGGTCTCGTCGGCAATCGGACCGAACGTCATCGGATTTTCAGGCGTCAGGTAGTGGATTGGATTGTAGGCCGGCAGGAAAGCATCTATCGCAGCCTGGTCGAAGATCGTCACGGGTTCGAAGACGTGGGTCAGAATATAGCCGTCCACACACACGATCACGGGGAGAAGGACACGATGATCTTCAGCGATCTTGAAGGCTTGAATATGGGCATCGTAAGCATCCTGAGCACTCTCGACGTAGATCTGGATGATGCCGCTATCGCGCAGGCTTTGGCTATCATGGTGTTCCGGCTGCAAGCTGATCGGGGCCGAGACGCCGCGATTCGCTCCCGTGATGACCACCGGCAGCCGCGTTCCAGCAAGATAGTAGATGACTTCGGTCATCAACATAAGCCCCTGGGAGGAAGAGGCGGTGTAGGCTCGCACTCCAGTAGCACTGGCACCACCGATGACCGAGGCGGCCGAGAATTCCGAGTCCACCCGGACGTATTCGGCTTTCAACTCTCCATCTGCCACCAATTGAGCCAAAAACTCGACGATATGCGTCTGAGGGGTGATGGGATACGCAGAGATAACCGCTGGACGGCAGGCTTTGACCGCCTGAGTAATCGCCATCGATCCTTCCATAACGCTGGTCACACCCGCGGCAAGCTTCCCTGCAGTTGCAAGGGATGAATTTGGAGCATTTCGCATGATAAAGTTTTCCATCGGCTACCCTTCCTCGGCAACCATCTGGATCGCATCGGCAGGACATTCATTGACGCAGATGCCGCAGCCTTTGCAGTACTCGTAATCTGCATAGTACTTCTTGCCGTCAACCAGAATGCAGGTGTCCGGACAGTACATTTCACAGAAGCCGCAGCCAGTGCATTTCTCTGGATCAATAACAGGCCTGTTGTAGCGCCAGGTGCCCGTATGGTATGCCAAGGCTGTGCGTGGGCCCGTTACAGCCGCGAAATGGAGGCGTTGACCTTGCGCCCCTAATCCCGGGGTGGTTTCCCAGGGCTTTACGGCGAAAGACGGGCGTGTTTTCGCAACCTTCACCGGAGCCGCATTTGTTCGATAAAACCAGTCGTAAGCAGCCTGGGCAGCCCGGCTGTTTTTCTCCCCCAGCTCCCCGGGAAAACGGTGTCGGAACGCGTTTTGGACAGCCGCAAGGCTGACCGCGCCGGTGGCAGCGGAGAAGGCGCCTAACATGGCGGTATTGACCAGGGGGTGTCCCAGGATCTCCATAGCGATCCGTGTAGCAGGTATGCAGCAAATCCACGCGTCTTGAGTCCACGCCAGGCTGGAGGGCGGTCTCTCGCTGTTGATCACCACCAAGCCATCTGGGCGTAAGCCTTGCATTACGTCAGCAATCTCCAGCAAGGTTGGGTCCAGGACAATGATCCAGTCTGGGGTGGTGACACGGTAGCGAAGCCTGATTGGGCGATCATCCAATCGGATAAAGGCTTGAACGGGTGCCCCGCGGCGTTCGCCTCCAAAGGCAGGGAAAGCCTGCCCGTATTTGTTATCCTCAAACGCAGCTATGGTTAGCAGTTCGGCAGCCAGCACAGCCCCTTGACCGCCACGTCCGTGTATTCGGATCTCTTTCAAAAGCTGCTCTCCGTTGACTTTGGAATAAGAACCTATCCGGAAACTATTTTGTAGTGTGAACGGCAGTTACGCCGCATACACTACAAGCAAAAGGCATCACCTCTCGGAGCACCAAGAGGTGATGCCCCAGGCACCAATCGAAAGCGGTCTCGACATGGAGCAACTACCCGTTGCCCGAGCAGGTATCGTCAGCTAGGCATCCCAGAGATCGGGATTGAGGTTAACGATGACCTTCACGTTGCTCGTCTTGTTGAAGACGCACTCCTTGAAACCCTCATCGACGATATTTTCCAGGCCGATGCGGTTGCTGATCAATGGAGTGGGATCTATGCGGCCATCGGCGAGGAACTGGAGGGCCTTCGGGATCAAGCTGCCGGTGTTCAAGATTCCAATGAGCTCCTTCTCCTTTAAGACAAAGTCGTTGGGGAAGAACGTGATCGGATGCTCATAGATACCGACCTCTACGACACGGCCTTGGGTGCGTGTAGCTTGGAGGGCCATCTTAATGGTTGATTCCTGACCGGCATCATCGATAGCCAGGTCAACGCCCATCCCGCCGGTGCGAGCCTTGATCTCTTCGACCACATCGCCATCTTCAGGATGAAGCACAGTGGCTCCCAGGCTTCTTGCGACGTCGGCGCGCATACCTTTTAGCTCCACCATAAAGATCTGGCTGCAAGGTGCAAGCTTGAGGTACTGGTATTGGAGCAAGCCCTGGTTGCCAGCGCCGATGATCATCACGCTCTCGCCGGGCATCAAACGCCCGCGCTGAAGCACGTGCAGGGCGACCGCGCTGGGCTCGGAAAATGAAGCCTTCTGCAGAGAGACGGTTGGCGGCAAGACATAAACCGAGTCCGCCGGGATGGTGACGTAGGGAGCAAAAGCTCCATCGCGGCCCAGCCCCAGGTACGCGCAAATTTCGCACAGGCTGTATTCGTGGCGCAAGCAAGCCCAGCACTTCCCGCAGTGGGTTTCTGAGTCGGCGGTCACGCGATCACCGACCTTTAAGTGTTCGACACCCGGGCCTACCTCGGCGATGACGCCGGCAAACTCGTGTCCCTGGATGAGGGGTGCTGCCTTGCCGGTCAACGGATGCGGTTCCATGGGCATCCAGATTGGTCCCGCGGCCCATTCGTGGAGGTCCGTCCCGCAGATCCCAGTCCAACCGACCTGAATCTTGACTTCTCCCGGGCCAGGATCCGGGGCATCCGGGACATCCATAACCCGCGTATCTTGTCTTCCATACCAAACAGCCGCTCGCATCATATTGTGTCTCCTTTTTCACAAAAGCCTTCTTGAATGATCAGGAAGGCTATAATATTCGTATTCAATGAAACCTCCCCCTCAAAACCTTCAATGCATTCCCCCGGTTCATAAGCAGATAGGAATTACTATCAATATAGATAGTGTTGAGCGAGCCAGATTATTCATCTGGCTCGCTCGATAATCTGGATTAGCTGGTGTGATAGAAGAATTTCACGTTATCTTTGGTGACTACGGTCACACCAGTGTCCGTGATCCCCGGGACCTGCGGGGCGCCAGCTGCTCGCCAATCCGGGAAGGCGGGAACTGTGTTGTGCTGGAGCCAGTAGAGATAGTAAGTGGCGATCCATTCCTCGAGGACGCTGTTCTGCGCCATGGTAGCCAGGATCGTTCCATCTTCAATGTAGGGGAGCATGTCGTCGTCGCGATCCATAGCCACACACAGGATCTTGCCTGCAGTGTTTGTTTCCTTAAGAGCGCGAGCTGTGGCTGCGCCAGCAGTGGCATCAACGCCGATGATCATGTTCAGGTCTGGCTGTGATTGGATCAGCTGGGTGGCAACAGTCAAGCCGTAAGCGGGATCGGACTTCTCGTCGATCTCAGCGACAACCTCGATATCCGGATATTCTGCAAAGACGCTCTTGTAGCCATCCATTCGCTGCCCATGCGCCGGGTTGGTGGTGGTCATGAAGGCAACCTTGCCCTTCCCACCCAGGTATTCGACTACATACCGGCCGCCGATCACCCCGACCCCAAAGTTGTCGGGTCCGACAAAACCGTAGCGTGCTGATGGGTCGTTGACGTCGTGGTTGACCACGATGACCGGGATGCCCGCGGCCATGGCGCGCTTGAGCGGCTCGTTCAAGGATTGATCATCTGCCGGGAAGATCATGATACCGGCAGGCTTCCGGGCAATCAATTCCTCCAGGATCTTGAGTTGTGCGACCGCATCGTATTCCACCGGTCCCAGGTACTCGCCCTTGACGCCCAGTTCCTTGCAGGCGCCGTAGAAACCTGTTTGCCCATCAATCCAGAAAGCAATCGCGGTGACTGCCCCCAGCCAGATGTAAGTCTCATCGCTGGTTGCCTGGGCTGCCTCCACTGGCGCTTCGGTGGCAGCCACCGATGCTTCAGTTGGGGTAGCTTGCTGAGTGCAGCTGGCGAGAAACGCACCGGCCGCGGTGACTGCTGACCCGGAGAGAAACGCACGCCGGGAGATATTGGAAATTGCTTTTTCGCTTTCGGACATTTCACTTCTCCTATTTTGGGTGTTGATGGTGATTAAATCTGGTCTTTTCTTGATTGACAATGCGGTGCAATTGGATTGGCGCATATATCCTCATCAAGGCATACCCTCCTCCTTTCGGGCTAGCCATACGGGAGCGATCGAAATTGTCTGTTTCCTTCCCGAGTAACTATGCTCACCTGTGGCTCTTGTTCAATAATCTTTCGATCCAATCGTCCAGACCGGTATGACTGCAACAAGGCTCTTCAATGGTCTGTGTCGATTCACGACGCTTTCAGACGGCGCCGCGAGATCATGTCGAAACTCACTGCAAGCGTCAGGATCGTACCGGTAACCACGCCCTCCCAGTAGATCGAGACACCGAAGAGAGTCAGGGCGTTGGTAATTAATGCCATGAAAATCAATCCCAGAATTGCTCCAAAGATCGTCCCCTCGCCACCGGATAAGCTGCAGCCTCCGATCACGCAGGCTGCGATCATCCGGAGCTCGACCCCCGCGAAAGCCGTCGGCACCCCGCTGGTGAGACGTGCCATGGATATTACACCAGCAAGTGCGGTAAGTACACCGGAGCCGATAAATGCCAGGAACATCACACGGTCCACGTTGATGCCAGAGAGCCGGGCAGCATTTGGACTGCTGCCTACATAGTAAAGCTGGCGAAACGCTCGCGCACGGCGCATCAAGATATCGGCGATGACCACAATGACCACCATATAGATGATGATCAGCGGCACACCGAGCACACTCCCCTGCCCGATGAAGGCAAACCCTTGAGGTATATTGATTACCGGGTGGCCTTCTGTGAAACCAAGGGCAATCCCACGGGCGACCGACATCATACCCAGGGTGGCGATCAATGGATTGACCTTGATGCGCGTGACGACAATGCCGTTGATCGTCCCGGATAGTAGTCCGACCCCCAGCCCACCGAGCATAGCGACCGCATAGGGCATCTTCGCAGCCGTCAGGAGCCAGGCGGCGATGATCCCAGACAGGGCCATGATCGAGCCGACCGACAGGTCGAACGCGCCAGCGATCAATAACGTGGCCATGCCCACCACGACCAGCCCTTCCATCGCAAATCCCCGCATGATGGCGACAAAATTTGCGACATTCAAGAAATGAGGCGTTAGGATGGACATGAAGATGCAAATGACGATGATCAAGATCACCATGAAGATTTCGCGCACCCGCATGATACTGCGGAATATTTCCACCAAACGGCTGCGAGTTGTCACCGGCAGACTGCTGTCCATCGATGCCGGAACTGAGGGATTGCTCATATTTTTTCCTCCATAGTGGGGGGCAGAGTGGTGTCGATCTTGCCTAGGGCGTATGCGGCAATTTCTTCTTGAGTTGCCTGATCGTGATCGAGAATGCCCGCTACACGCCCCTCCCGCATCACCACGGTTCGATCGTTCATGCCTATAATCTCAGGCAGTTCTGAGCTGATCATCAGCACGGCTGCACCGTCGTTTGCCAGCCTGCGCAGCAGGCTGTGAACCTCGGCTTTGGCGCCTACGTCGATGCCGCGGGTTGGCTCATCGGCAATCAGGACTTTAGGATTCCGCGCCAGCCACTTGGCAAAGAGGACCTTCTGCTGGTTACCACCGCTAAGGCTTGATGCCCGCTGTTCGATGCCGGAAGTCCTGATCTGCAACTTGGATACCGCCTCATTCGCCTGAGCATCAATTTTGGCGGAATTTAGAAAGATGGATCGGCTTAAAGCGCGCAGGCGGGTGACGATTATGTTCTCTTTCAGGGATTTTTCGAGGAAGAGCCCATCGCGCTTGCGGTCCTCCGGTATGTAGGCAATCCCGAGCTCCATAGCTTTGCTTGGATGACCGATCTTGACCGGTTTTCTATGCATCAGGATCTCACCCTCGGAGGGCGGTTCACTGCCAAAAATCCCCCGTGCCAGCTCCGTGCGGCCAGATCCGGTCAGGCCGAAGAGGCACAGGACCTCACCGGAGTGGACCGTCAGGCTCACGTCGTGATAACCATGTCCCGACAGATTTCTTACCTCCAGGACAGGCTCGTGCTGGCCGCCATTACGCTCCGGGAACAATCGGTCCACCTCGCGCCCCACCATCATATGGACGATCTTGTCCCGGTTCGTCTCCGCCGTCTTGACGGTACCCACGAGCTTGCCGTCTTTTAATACGGTGATGCGATCGGAAATCGCAAAAACCTCGTCCAGTTTATGGCTGACGTAGATGACGCCCAGGTCCTGTTCTTTGAGCAGCTCGAGACAGTGGAACAGCCGCTCCGTCTCGTGCTCGCCGATGGCTGATGTGGGTTCATCCAGGATCAACACCTGCGCCTGGCGTTGGATAGCCCGTGCAATCTCCACGATTTGCTGGACCGCCACATTGTACAAATACAGCGGGGTGCGTGGGTTGATCTGGACATCAAACTGCTCCAAGGCCTTGGTGGTAGCGGCAAACATATCCGGGAAACGGACGAAGCCCATTTTATCCACAGGTTGGGAGTTGGTGAACACGTTCTCCGCAACAGACATCATCGGCGCAAGGGCCAGATCCTGGAAGACGGTGCTGATGCCCATCTGCTGCGCTTCGTTTGGATCGTGGATCTTGACTGGCTGTCCCTTAACCAGGAGCTCGCCGCTATCGGGTTGGTGTACGCCGGCCATAACGAGCATGAGGGTTGACTTGCCGGCGCCATTTTCGCCAACCAGGGCATGAATCTCGCCTGGCATCAGTTGAAAATCGACTTGATCCAAAGCCAGGGTGCCAGGGAAAGCCTTGGTAATTCCACGAGCTTCGATCAATGGAGTGACACTCATACAGAGCTCCCAAGCATGCCTAAGTCTCCAGCCCCGGCCATCGTTCGCTGTGGCAGAGAGGTTCTGCCCCGGTGGGGGTGATCAGCACATTATCTTCGACACGATATCCGAAGGTATCTCCGTAAAGGCCCGGTTCCAGGCTGGTGATCATGCCGGCCTGAAGGACGCCTTTAGAATCTGGGTGAACGGAGGGGATCGCCTCGTGGTAGCGGAAACCGATGCCGTGACCGGTATGGTGGGCAAAGAACTGGCGCATCCCGTAGGCTTCTAATGCCACACGCCCGGCTGCATCCGGCTCCGCATCCGGGACACCGGGTTTCATAGCTTTAAGGGCTGCCATGTAGGCTGCACGCTGGGCTGTGGCAAGGCGGCGCTGCTCATCATTGAACGCGCCAGCAACGACAGTTCGGGTCAGGTCGGACCAGTACCCATCCGCAACTACGGCAAACTCGATCAAGACCAGGTCCCCGTTTTCGACGCGCCGATCGGTGGTGGTGGGGAAATCCCAAGCCGAGGCAGTACGCGGCCCGCTGATCACTTCAGCTTCGCCGCGAGCGTGGACAACGCCTTTGTAGCCGATACCCTGGGTAAGGATTGCGGACTCTACGGCAGCAGCAATATCTGATTCACGCCTGCCGGGGACAGATTCGCGGAAGAAGGCTGTCAATCCCAAATCAGCGACCTCGTTTGCCAGGCGGACGCGTGCAATCTCACGCTCTGTCTTGATGCCTGCCAGCTCCACAAGCTGCGGACCGAAATCTACCCATTCCCCGCCGCCGCCTGCATCCACCCAGGAGGAAAGTACAGTGTGGATTCCCGCCCAAGGCTCGAAAAACCGTTGGGGAGCGGCAATATCCCCGAATGAGCCTTCGTAGGCAATGCGCCTTCCGAGCAGTCCGCGTTCCGTGAATACCTGGCCGAGGAGCCTGGTGATACTTGCCTCCGGGTCAATATCACCGATCCGCCAGGCGCGGAACGTGCGCACATCTGAAATCCATCCCCTTTCAGCCTCCCCGCTCTCCGAGACGGGTGCGATCAGGACCGGATTCCCATCGGTTGGGAAGACCACAACCGATCTGCCTAATATTGGCCAATATCCGCTGAGCATGAGGACATTTTCGGTCAAGCGGCATACGAGAGCAGCAACATTTCTGCTGGCTAACTGCTCCTGCACACGCGCCCAGCGCTCCATATCTGGTGCTTGCATTTTCCACCTCCATTATTTTGATCGGAGAGTTCGTTGATCGCCAAGTGGCGAGGTTACATTTTATCGATGGATGTCAGCACAATATAAGAAGGGCGGCTCTTGTCAAAGACAAGATCCACCCTTCGATTTACCTTGTGGAGCTTACGAAAACCTCTAACACGATGCACGTCCCATCCAGTGTGCAGGTTCTAATTATTGAATTGTTGTTTAGTATATTGAACGAAGTTTTACTGGTTAAACAATATTAGCATAGGAAATTCGAATTGTCAATAGGGGTGCCCACGGTTTTCTCAAGCAGGGGTTTGGGGGTGGTCGGGGTATCGTGGATTTCTAGAGTTGTTACTTGAGGACACCGCGCATGAAGTAAAGGGCTTTGCGGGCTTCCTCGTCAAGATCGAGCCCGACACTCATATCGCGGAAAACTTTGATGTCGCGGCCAACCTCGCCGCCGGGCATCAGGAACGGTTCCATGACCACATTGCCCTGGTAGCCGATCTTGCGCACCGCCGCGCCCAGCTCGGTCCAGGGGATATGGGCATATCCGGGCGGCATGCGGTTGTTCTCCCCGATGTGCAGGTGCCCCAGCTTCTCGCCGGCGCGCTCCACCGCGGCGCCGATGAAGTCTTCCTCGATATTCATGTGAAAGGTGTCCAACATCACTTTTACATTGGGGCTGCCCACCATATCGATATACTGCAGCGCTTCCACGCAGGTGTTGATCAGGAACTGCTCGAAACGGTTGACCACCTCCAGGCAGAAGTACACGCCGTTATCTTCGGCGGCACGCGCGGCTTCTTGCATGCTAGCGACGCTGCGATCCCAATACAGGCGTTTATCGCCGCCATCGGGCAGGGTTGCCGGCCAGTAGCTGTAGAGAATGCCGCCCAGCGTCCCGCCGCCCATCTCGCCGATCGCCGTTGCCATCTGCTTCAGGTAGGCGACGCCGCGCTGGCGGGTGCCGATATCTTCTGATGAAGGATCGACATCCTTCGGCAAGCCGATACAGTAGGTGAGGGTAATGCCGCGGTCATCTGCATGGGCTTTGAGCGACTGGCGCTCCGCCGGTGTCATGCTGGCGATCGTGCCGGCGTTGACCTCCAGGATATCGAAGCCGATACCGGCGACTTTATCTACATAAGGGTGAAAATCAGCGTCCCAATCATGGGTCCAGTAGGCATAGTAAATGCCGATCTTGTTCACAGCAGCTCTCCTTGTATTTTTGTCATCGCGAACAGGCTTATGATGGTGACTGCCCGGCGTGGCGCGGCTTGAGTACGAGCGGCGGGCGCAGGTCTGATGCCAGCTGGTTAAGGTGGTTGAAGGTATCAGGATCGAGGTCGATGTGCAGCACCTCAGCGATGACCTGGGTCCAGCCATGGACAAAATAGAGCCAGCCGTCTTCGATGAACAGGTTGCGGCTCTCTTTCTGCGCCATGGCCTGGTGCCAGAAGTCCAGCTCGCCGCGGTAGTTGATCTCCCAGGCGATGCCGTTCAGGGGGAAAACACCGTTACCGGTCACCGGCGAGCCAGGCGCGTCTTTGCCCATTCCGGTGGCGTTGACGACGATTGAGCCCTCGGGCAGGCTTACCATGACCATGTCGTTGACGCGCGGGTCGGCGGTGTGGACAAAGATAAACTCGATATCTGTCTCCAGGCTCTCCACCATAGCTTTCATACCCAGCAGGCGACCTTCGGAGCGGTTGGTGACGATGAACCGTTTCGGACGATCGCCACGATCCTTTTTATTGATGAAGTGCAGAGCCATAGCCTTTCCCGATCCGCCGGCGCCGAAGCACAGAAAATCGCCGCCAGTGCGGGCGAAATAGCCCGGCTCCAGGAATGCGTCCAGGCTGAGGCCCGAAGTGATCGGGTCTTTGGCGTGCCCCCACAGTTTTCCGTCCCGCTTGGAGATGCTGGATACCTCGCCAGTCAGCTGGGAAGAGGAATGCAGCTCGTCGAACATGTCGCGGGCGGCTTCCAGCAGGTCGATCTTATGGGTGGTAACCAGGGCGCCCAGCGAGAGTGGATCGTACTTCATCTGCGTAACGGTGCGCCGGTAGGCCTGGCGCTCGTCGTGTGGTTTGTGGTCGATGCCCTCGATGACAACATCAAGCCGTCCAAGGGCTTCCATCCAGCGCGGGAAGACTTTCATAATCGAGGACTGCCCGGTAGTGACGCCCACGAAGTAAAATGTAGGCACCTTTTTGGTGACGATGTGGTAGGGAATCTGCTGCATTGTGGGGTGTCTCCTTACAGTAAGAGCTGGTCAATTTCGTGTAGCCATCGTTTTGGGCTTCATTTTTGCTTTTCGCAGCGGCCACTGCCTCGGAAAAAGTGCGCGCCACTGCGGTGATGTCGTTAAAACGGCCTCATTCGCCCAAGCAGTTGGGCACAAATTGCTGCCTGCCCCAACAGCGAACACGCCTGCGGCAAACCAATCGGCGATATTCTCCAGGCCGACTCCGCCGGTGGGCATCAGGGGGATATTCGGGAAGGGACCGCGCAGAGCCTTGATATAGGACGGGCCGCCCAGCGAGCCGGGGAAGATTTTGACCACATCGGAGCCGTAGCGGTGAGCCTGCAGCACTTCAGTGGGGGTGAGGGCACCGATCATCACGCCCAGTCCTGTTGAGACCATAGCCTGCGCCAGCTCTTTTTCACAGTGTGAGCTGACCAGGTAGTTGGCGCCCGCCTGAGAGGCCTGGGCGACATGCTCGATCTCGGTCAGGGTGCCCATGCCGAGCACGATCTGGTCACCGTAGTGCGACACCAAGGAGCGTACAACTTCGGGAGCGTTGGGGGTGGAGAAGGTGATCTCGATGCCCAGCACGCCGCCCGCCACCAATGCGTCGACCATTTTCAAGGTCAGATCGGGCGATGGTCCACGAATGACTGCCAGCAAGCCATTCTCCCTGATTCTATTTAGTGTCGTTTGCTTATCCATGTTTGGTTTCTTCCTGATTTTCGTCGGATCCAGATCTGCCCAGGCTGCGTCCTTAGGAGACCTATGCCTGTTTCAGGCCACGCGATACAGAGGCGCCTCGCCGCGCATCACCGCCAGGCAGTCGCGCAGCGACATCCAGCCCATCGAGTTTGTTGCCCCATCGGTGTGGGCACCCATGTGCGGGGTGGCGATCACGCGCGGGTGGAGCAGCAGCGGGTGGTCTTTGGCAGGCGGCTGGGTGGCAAACACATCCAGCGCGGCGCCATTCAGCCTCCCGCTATCAAGCGCCTGCAGCAGCGCATCTTCATGCACCAGCTCACCTCGAGCGGTATTCACCAGGAAGCTGCCCGGTTTCATACGCTCCAGGAAGGCGGCGTCCACCATACCGCGTGTTTGCGGCGTGACCGGGCAGTGCAGGGAGACGATATCGGATTGGCTGACCACCTGCTCCTGCGCTAGCAGGCGCACGCCAAGAGAAGCTGCAATAGTCGGGTCAGCGATTGGATCATAGGCCAGCAGGGTGCAGTCGAAGCCGCCCAGCATGCGAGCCACCTGCCGTCCGATCGAGCCGAAGCCGAGCAAGCCAACCGTCTTGCCCTCCAGTGACATACTCTGCCAGCGCGGCCACTCGCCGTTTCGGGTCGCCTGGGCTGCGGTAGTGATTTTACGCGCCAGGCAGATCATCAGCCCGATTGCCAACTCGGCGACCGAGATGGAGTTTGCACCCGGGGTGTTGGTGACAACGATGCCCTTCTGGCGGGCGGCTTCCAGGTCGATGCCGTCAACGCCGACGCCGTAACGCGCAATCACCCGCAGCCGGTCAGCCTTCTCTATGACAGCCCGGTCGATGACATCCAGCCCGGCAATAAAGCCATCGAATCCCGGGATCAATACAGCCAGATCAGCTGAGGGCAGGGGCTTGCCGGTGGTGTTGTAGGCGACTTCACCAACTGTGTCTTCCAGCGCCTTGCGCAGAGTTGGGTCGTTCTTACCGAAGGATGTCGGGGTCACCAGGATTCTGCATTTTCTCAAGCCATCGACCATCAGCGCACCTCCGGTGGCAGCCAGCGCGGGTTGTCCTGAATCTGGGGAGACGCATCTACCTCCACGACCAGTTTGCGGAAGCCCTGCTTTTCGATCGAGCCATAATCGTGCCCGGCATTGCCCGGGTAGATGAAAAAGGTCACCAGGTCTTCCTTGGAGTCGGTGTTGACTGAGCGGTGCGCCCAGCGGGGAGGCACGTACAAAACGGTCTGTGGGCGGAGCGGCTCTACCGCCCAATCCCCTTCGGGCGATTCCATCACCATGCAGCCCTGACCGCGCAGGCAGTAGTACACTTCGGCGGTCTCCAGCACAGTGTGGAAGTGACCTTTGGTCATGTAATATTCATTCCCGACTTTACCCGGGTGGACAATCGAGAGCCCGTGAAGCAGCTCACCGGGGATTTCCGGGCGGTGGATTTCATAGACTTCATACAAAACAGTATCTTCCTGCGCCAGTGCGGCCTCATAAGCAGCGTTATCCAGGAAATGGCTTTTCATGTTCGAGAGACGGCGAATGATGTGATTATCAAACTGGCTGAGGGTGATCCCCTCTCCATATAAAACTTCAAAGGTGAAGGGCAGGGCTGGTTGATCTGGCATGTTCGCTCCTGATTGGACCGGTAGTCATTTTTACCAGGTAGAAATCCGCGCTCCTAATGTGCAGGGCCATTGGAAAATTTTTTAATGGCTGCCACCCCGCACCGGATCGAAGACCACCTTCAAGGCGCTGCGGTTTTCGGCGGCTGCAAATGCCTGCTCATATTGCTCCAGGCTGAAGCAGGCGCTGATCATCGGCGCCAGGTCGACGCCGCCTGACAGGACGATCTCGGCAGCACGCCAGCAATCATGTGTGCTGCAGGCGGTCGTGCCGGTGACGAGCAGCTCTTTATAATGGACAGTGTTGGAGTTGAAGGTGATATGCGGGCGATCTTTCGGCAGCCCGCCGAAGAAGTTGATTCGCCCGCCGATGGCTGCCAGGTCCAGAGCCTGCTCCTGGGCACGCGGGGCCGGCGCAGCGACGATCACCACGTCTGCGCCGCGGCCGGCGGTCTCAGCGGCGATCACCTGTGCCAAGTCCTCCTGGACTGGATCGATCACCCGGTAGACGGCGATGCTCTGCGCTTGCTGCCGCCGCTCAGGGATCAGCTCGCTGATCAAGACCTTGCTGGCGCCGCGCAGGCGCGCAAGTAAAGCGTGCATGATGCCGATCGGTCCAGCGCCTACCACCAGCACGGCATCACCGACGTGCACGTCCACCGCCTCCTGCCCGCGCAGCACACAGGCGAACGGTTCGATCAGGGCCGCCTGAGCGGGATCCAGCGATTCGTCGATGGGGATCAGGTTGCCCTGGCGGATGGCCGCGGCAGGAATGCGCATATACTCTGCAAATGAGCCATCCAGGTTGAT
Source organism: uncultured Anaerolineaceae bacterium (assembly GCA_964525785.1). GTDB lineage: Bacteria > Chloroflexota > Anaerolineae > Anaerolineales > UBA4823 > JAQBDA01. Next base: position 1,483 of record CAZGIX010000053.1, on the reverse strand, counting down.
GCCGACCGCGGTGTAATCGGCGCACAGGTTGTTGCGACCGGAGATGCACTGCGGGCAGTGACCGCAGCCAATATTGGGGGCGACAAAGACATACTGACCGGGCTTGACGCCAGATAGCTGCGAGCCGACCGCCACCAGCTCGCCCGAGACCTCGTGGCCTGGGATGCGCACCGTGCCGGCTGGATAATGGCGGTGATCGCCATGGTAGATGCGCAGGTCTGTACCGCAGATGCTGCTTCTGCCGACCCGCAAAAGGGCTTCGTCGGGGGCAATCTCCGGCAGCGGACGCGATTCCAGACGCAGGTCGCCGGGACCGTGATAAACAATCGCTTTCATGAGCTTACCAGCCATGCTTAACCTTTTTGGGGAGCCAGAACTTCACTGAGGTAAACCGGGCGCTCTTCCAACCAGGATTTTGTACCCGCCAGCACACCGGCAACGGCCCAGCGACCTTCGAGTCCGCCGACTTTGGGGGCCGTCCCGCTGCGGATGGACTGCAGAAAATGCTCCATCTCCAGGATATACCCCTGGGCAAAGCGCTCGGGCCAGGTGCGGTAAATAGGCGTCACCAGGCCGTGATCGCGGTCGGTGCAGAAGATCACATCCGTCCCCCCCAGCCTACCGATCTGCAGGATGCCCTTCTCGCCGACAATCTCAACCCGGGCGTCATAGCCGTAATCGCAAGGGCAGACTCCGGTGATGCTGCCCAAGCCGCCATTCTGGAAGCGGATGTTTACCAGGACGTTATCATAAAAATTGGGGGTTTGCACGCCACGCGCTGCGCCTTTGAAATTAGCGGCTTCGACGTATACTCGCTCATAATCGGAGCCCATCAACCAGCGCACTGTATCCCAGTCGTGGCTGTTGACTTCGGCGAGCATGCCGTTGGATGTGGTCAGATCGCGCGCCCAGGGTGGAGGCAATCCCGGACCGTGGGTGAGCGACTTGATGAGCATGGGCTGCCCGATCTCTCCCGTCTGGATGCGCCTGGCAGCCTCGACGAACTCAGGTTCGAAACGGCGCATAAAGCCGAGCTGCAGGATGACGCCATTGGCGCTGGCGGAGCGGATGATCGTGTCGCACTCAGCCAGGTCAAGCGCCATTGGCTTTTCCAGGAAAACGTGTTTGCCCGCCCCGGCGGCAGTTACTGCCAGATCGGTGTGTGTGAAGGTCGGCGTGGTGATCACCACAGCGTCGAAATCGAGGCTCTGGATTGCTTCTCCGAGGGAGGCGAAACGCGCCTGGATGCCGAACTGCTCGGCGGCGGCTTCGAGGGCATGGGGTACCGGGTCGACGATGGCGACCAGCTTACCCATTGGCAGGCGGTTAACGATCGAATTAGCGTGCACACGCGCTACACGCCCGGCGCCAACCAGGCAAACACGGACGGGATCAGTCATAGTCACTCCTTGGCAGGTTGATTGCTATGTAATCCTGTGATTACAGGATTTTAGTCTAGAAATTCAGAATCGTCAAGTAATGA
>CAZGIX010000052.1:0-25282 GCA_964525785.1 uncultured Anaerolineaceae bacterium | reverse complement strand
GCAAAGGGCGCCTGTCGCAAAGGGCGCTCCATCGGAATGACATTTCGGCTCAAAATGAGCTACACTCGCCCAGGCATCCAAATCCACTGCGTAAATCACAAGTAGTTCAAATCCATCTAACAACACTACTCGCCCGCCAGCGGCCCAACTGGCAGGCGCCGGGCGCGCCCGAAGAGAATCAGCACCGGCGACAGGATAAATCCGGTCAGAGCCAGGGCAAACTGGACCGATACCAGGTTCCCCATCAGGCCCACCAGCGGCCCGGTGGCGACCTGCCCGATGGCATCCACCTGCCCGCTCATGGAGATGACCGTGGCGCGCACGTGCGAATCCAGGCGCTGGTTGACCCAGGCGGTATATAGCGGCTCGATCAGGCTGCGGGCGATGTCCACCAGCCAGAACGCCAGCAGCGCCGCCCCAAACCCGCCCGCCAGGGCGAAGACGAGCAGCCCCGCGACCAGCAGCACGGTGATCCAGGTCAGGGCGCCGGCCAGGCTGTGATGCTCGTCCGTCCGGATGCGCCTGCGCGTCAGCTCGGTCGCCCCGACCGAAAGCAGCATCCCGCCGCCGCGCATGAAGCCCAGCCAGACCACCGGCGCCAGGCCCAGCAGGGCGGGGAAGCCGATGTCATCCACCATGTGCTTGGTCCACAGGCGGTCGAAGCCCTCGCTGTACAACCCGTAGAACAAGCCGATACCCAGGATGGTCAGCAGGGCTGGGCGGCGGCGCACCATCGCCAATCCCTCGCGGAAGGTATGCGCCACCTGCTGCCAGGAGCTGCGTTCCGTGCGGGCGGCGGGCTGAAACCCGGTTTCCGGCATCACCAGCGCCAGGCCCAGGCCCAGCAGGACGACCAGAACGCCGCCCGAGATGACCGGCAGATTTACCGCCAGGCTGCCGACCAGCATCCCGGCTCCGATGCCCGCCAACCCCCCGATCTTCCCGAGCTGGCTGCTGCGCAAGAATGCCTGGCCCGCGGCTGCCTCGCCGATCTCGTCCGTGATCCAGGCCTGGGTCGCCCCGCTGGTGAATGTGTACCCCACGCCCCAGATCACCTGCGCCAGCAGGATCGTCCAGAACAACGGGATCGAGCCTTCCAGGATGAAGCCCAGCCCGATCATGACCACGCCGACGATCACCGACAGTCGGCGGCTGTACACATCCGCCACCACCCCGGTGGGCACCTCGAAGAGCAGGATCGCCGCTTCCAGCGTGGTGCCGACCAGCACAAGCTGCAGCGGGGTGAGTTGCGCCATGCTCACCTGGTAGATCGAGCTGGCGGTGAAGATCATCGAGAGGGCAAATGCCAGCCCGCCCTCCAGGAGCAGGTATACCGGGTATGCGCCGGGCTTTTTCAAAAACGCCTCAAGCCAGCTCCGGCTTGCGCAGGTGCCACTCGACAGCCTGCTCGTAGGCGTAAGCCGCCCGCAGCACGGCTGCCTCCGCCCATGGGCGGGAGATGATCTGCAGGCCGATTGGCAGGCCCGCCAGCGTGAAGCCGCAGGGCAGGGACAGCGCCGGCAGGCCGGTCAGGTTGAAGGGCGAAGTGAAGCGCGTCAGCAGGCGCGCCTGCTCGATGGCATCTGGCCCTTCGATTGGCGGGGCGGGCACCGGCGTGGTAGGGGTGAGCAGGATATCCCAGCTCTCGAAAAAGCGGCTAAACTGGTGGCGCAGCAGGGTCTGCGCCCGCCGGGCCAGGATATACTCCGTGGAAGTGTAGGCCGCTCCGGTGCGCAACCGCTGGCGCACGTCCTCGCCGAACCTCTCCGGCAGGGACTCAAGCCGCTCGCGGTGGAAGGCCGCCCCGTCGCTGGGGGTCATCAGCCCATTGGCCTGGGCTGCCTGGCGCGCATCGGGGAAGTGCACCCATTCCACCACCGCCCCCAGCCCGGCGAAGACCTGCGCCGCAGTCTGGACGGCTTCCCACACCTGCGGGTCGGTCACATCGGTGAAGAACGGGTCGTTCGCCACCGCCACGCGCCAGCCGCTCACCCCGCTCTCGATCTGGTCCAGGTAATCGTCGGTGGGCGCGTCGATCGAATAGGGGTCGAGGGGGTCGTAGCCGGCGATGATCTGCAGCAGCAAGGCCGCATCGCGCACGCTGCGCGCCATCGGTCCGGCGTGGTCCAGGTTCCAGCTCAGCGGCAGCATGCCCCTCTGGCTGACACGCCCATAGGTGGGCTTGAGGCCCACCACCCCGCACAGCGAGGCCGGGATGCGGATCGAGCCGCCGGTGTCGCTACCCAGAGCACCCAGGCACAGCCCGCCTGCCAGCGCGGCACCCGAGCCGCCTGACGAGCCGCCGGTGATCTTCGTCAGGTCCCACGGGTTGCGGCAGGCGCCGAAGTGCGGGTTGACGTTGGTCACTCCCAGGGCAATCTCGTGCATGTTCAGCTTGCCCAGGATGATCCCGCCGGCTGCATTCAGCTTCTGCACTGCCAGGGCATCTTCATCGGGCGTGTAGTCCTGGAAGAAGAGCGAGCCGGCTGTGGTGCGCACGCCGCGGGTCTCGTACAGGTCTTTGATGCCCAGCGGGATACCGTGCAGGCGGCTGCGCGCCCCCTGGCGCTGGATCTCAGCCTCAGCCTGGCGGGCAGACTCCAACGCCAGCTCGGGGGTCAGGGTGATGAAGCTGTTCAGGCGCGGGTCGATAGCCTGGATACGCTCCAGGCAGGCCCGCGTCAGCTCAACCGGGGAGATCTGGCGGCTGGCTATCCGGGCAGCGGCTTCGCTGATGCTGAGATCGGTCAGTTGCATGGCTGTATCCTGAATAATTGTTCACCGCGGAGTTCGCAGAGCACACAGAGAATTTTTACGTATTCTGCTATTCTATGTCTCGGATCCGACGATTGAACAAATGTTACTCTGGCAATATCGTGCTGTTTAGGAGGCGCTCCAGGTCGGCCTTGGTCTGCTCCGTGCTGCAGAAGTGGATGGCCTGCAGCCCCTGCTGGCTGGCAGAAGTGATGTTATCCATGTAATCGTCCACGAAGACGGCCTGCTGGGGGGAGACGTCCAGGCGCTCCAGCGCCAGGCGGTAAATGCGTTCGTCAGGCTTGGCGGCGCCCACCTCCGCCGAGATGACCAGCTCGTCGAAAGCGTCGGCGATCCCCAAGGGCTCGACCAGGTAGCCGTGCAGGTCGTCCCAGGCGTTGCTGAGCAGGGCGGTCTTGCGCTGCGGGCGCAGGGAGCGGATATAATCGACCAGCCCGGCATCCAGGCGGTCGCCCGCCCAAAAGGCAGCCCGCACGGCGGGGAACTCCTCCGGTGAGAGACCCAAAGCCTGGCGCACGTTCTCCCAGTGCTGCCCGGCGCTGATCTCGCCCAGAGTCGCCTGGCGGGCGCTGGGGCTGTCGAAGATGTGGTAGTAGAGCTGCTCGCGGGTCACGCCCAGGCGAGCCGCCAGCTCCTGGCGCGGCGACTGGTCCTCGGTGCGCATCAGCACCCCTCCAAAATCGAATATCACAGCGCGAATAGGCATGCAGCCTCCTCCGGAAGGGGATTGTACCCTATATCCGGAGCGTTGGCGGAAAGAAGCAGGCGATCAGCGTGTAAAGAGCAGAGATTGGGAGAGTCGAGAGCAGAGAGCAGGGTTCCGGCACCTGGTATTTTTTCCGAACTGTTCTCCCTAGTTCAGTTTTATAGCGCTTGACGCTTAGCGCAATACGTTATATAATTCATCAAAATATATGATCAAATCCTTCAGGAGCAAGGAAACTGCCCGCATCTTTGCCCGCTTACGATCGACCAAACTGCCACAAGACATCCAACAGATCAGCTATCGTAAGCTGCGCATGCTCAACAATGCAGTCACACTGGACGATCTGCGCATTCCTCCAGCCAACCGGCTGGAGAAGCTCAGCGGCGACAGGTCAGGACAGTACAGCATCCGGATCAACGACCAATGGCGGATATGCTTTGAATGGGTCGACGGTGATGCTTATAACGTAGAAATCGTGGATTATCATTAGGAGCAGGTATGATGAATAAGAAGATAAATCCTGTACATCCTGGGGAAGTGCTGTTAGAAGAATTCCTCAAGCCTATGCGCTTGAGCCAGAACCGGTTATCTTTGGAGATCGGCGTACATCCCCGGCGCATCAACGAGATCGTGCTCGGCAAGCGGCGCATCACTGCTGATACTGCCCTGCGCCTGGCGCGCTACTTTGGCACATCGCCCCAGTTTTGGGTGGGGCTGCAGAGCGATTATGATTTGGACGTGGCCAGTGATATTCTGGGAGACAGACTGGACCGCGAAGTGCGGCCAAATGTGGCTACTGGCTAATTGATAGGTTGGGTTTCGCTGCGCTCAACCCAACCTACGACTGAACCGGATTCCGTGGCACCAGTTGAAAGTACCCTGGGAATAGGCGATACCTATGGAAACAGTAACCAAAATAATGTCCGGATTTGGGAGGATAGGGCATCCTCTTGGAAAGAGTATCTATAGAGAAGAGGTGCCATCATTGGTGTCTCAATTAAGGCAACGATTAGGTATGTCAGAATCCGAATTGGATATAACACCTGCCAGCTTAAAGCGATTGGAAGACAAATTGTTTGAGATGACTCAAGAAAATTGGAGGGAGAATTACAGCGAAGAAGAGATTGTACAATTTGTGAGAGAAATATCCGCTTACGTAGGAGAAGTCCTGGTATTACACGCCGGATGCAAATGGGAACCTTTGGGTACCTTATGGAGCACGCATATCGTCATTGAGGGTGATGTAAAAGTTACGAAAGAGGGTCGAAGTCGATTTGTCCCTTTAGTGGCCTTTCCTCTTGGGGCAATAGGGGCCGCTGCCTTGGATATGGTTTCAGTAGGTAAAAAACCCCTGTTATATAGAGATTATCTGAGCGCAAAAAAGAAAACAGTAAAGGAAGAGTTGAAAACGACAAATGATGAAAGAATACCCCGTTAGTTTCAGAACGAGATTTATTCCTCGGGACAATCCCCTAAAATGAAAGACGAGCGCACTGGCTGAAAACCGATGCTGCTCGCCTTCCGTTTGGGTGTGTGAGGATTATACCGCAACCTGGTCTTGGGACCATTCCCTGATTGACCTTTCTCACTCCCCAGTGACCGGCACCTTAACATCCTGAATAGCGTTTTGCTGCTCCGCCAGGGCCAGGATCCCGGTACGTAACTGCCTGACCACCTCGACCTGGGCGGCATTGAGCGCACCTTCGCGCAGCGAATCCACCAACGCCAATAACTGCCCGGCGCTGATCTCGCCCAGAGTCGCCTGGCGGGCGCTGGGGCTGTCGAAGATGTGGTAGTAGAGCTGCTCGCGGGTCACGCCCAGGCGAGCCGCCAGCTCCTGGCGCGGCGACTGGTCCTCGGTGCGCATCAGCACCCCTCCAAAATCGAATATCACAGCGCGAATAGGCATGCAGCCTCCTCCGGAAGGGGATTGTACCCTAAAAAGCGCCCTCCTTGTGGGAGAGCGCTTTTATCATCTGAGCCGATTGCCTGGCTAACGCATGCTCTCGGCGATGGCGAACAACGTCTCCCGGGGGACGAGCGCCGGGAAGTAAGCACTTACGTCGAACTGCGTGCCGACTTCAAACCAGGTGAGGTACTGGTGGCATTCCACACCGCCTGCCAGCTCGGTGGTATCGAAGCACTGCGCCTGGTAAATGCCGGCGTGGCCTCTCACAGCGACGCGTTCATATCCGCCAGCCATCTCAAGGATGTCGAGATTCGTCTCCGCATCGGGCGATTGGATGATCTGCACATGGTACGTGCGCCCATCGCCAACTGGCTCCCCAGCGTAGTAAGCACTGATATACCCCGGTCCCATTCCATCCACTCCATAGGAAATGTGGTCGAACCGTACGTTGGAGAGCATGAGCGCCGGCAGATGGATGTCCAAACCGGTAAGCGTTTCGGCGTCATCCAGGGAAAGCAGCCGCTCGGGGTCCAGATCGCTGGCGATATCTGCTGCCGGATCCGCGCCATTGATCGTTTCAGCTATACGCCGCATCTCCTGCACGGTCACATACCCACGCCCGTCGTTGGCGTCCAATTGGGCAAAGAGGACGTTTGTGCGCTCTCCTGCCTGCCACAGCAGCGCCCGGTTGGCTGTTGCCTCCTCGCCACCACAAAAGGCATCCACCTGCAGCCCGCTCTCGATAAAGGCTCCCTGTCCACCCGCAGCGCCTGCAATGGGCATACTCTGTTCCATCAAGGCAATAGCAACCTCCTTCCCGTCGTAGAATGCCTTGGCCTGCAGCTCGCTAACCGGCGGCAGCGCCCAGTTGCTTTGGGCGATAACCAGGGTCGGTGCGCTGTCATGGGCGTGGTCGTAGTAATACTGGCAGATGGCGTTGTGCTGGCTGTCATATGTGATTTTGCTCAGAGTAAGACCCACTGGCAGCCGGGCCGGTTCGGCAAACAGGAAGCCGGCCTTTTCCTGGGCCTGCTGCAAGGTCAGACCTCCATTTTCGCGGCTGCTGGCAGCTTTCTGCGATGTATTCAGGCTGCCGGCGAGCGCCTGCATCTGCGAGAGATCGAGACCACGCGGGCCATCCGCCGAGCTGTGCGGGAAATTGACCAGGGTGTACTGGAGGCCGTCCGCCTGCCAGCGCAGGGTACGGGTGGGGAAATCCTTGTCCCAGGGCAGGCTGCCCTCCTCTGCCAGGCCAAGCCCGATCCAGCCGCCCTGCACGTACTCCGCGGGCTGGTTGCCGACCAGGACCGTCTCGACCGTTGTATCGCTGCCGATCGCCCACGTTCCTCCAGGATTTGGCTCGACCAACGTTTCCGCAAGCAGGAGGATACCGGCCTGCCCCTCGAACTTGAGCAGCGCTCCACCCTGGATTGGGACGGCTCCGCTAAATGCCATACCTGGAGGCAAATCCGCCGGCATACGCAGGGGAAAAGGGACCTCAGGCTGCACATCTGCCAGCGTGCAGCGCGGGAGCCGCACAGTTCCGCACCCCTCCGGTGCCACCGCGTCCGGTCCGCCTTCCGGCAGCAAGGTGGATGCAATTGCGGCAGGCTGCGGCTGTAATCCGGCATCTACCGTTGGAATGATGGTTGCGTTCTCCCCATTGCGGGAGAAGAAGCGCAAGACGTTTTGCGCCAGCACACGACCCGTCGGGGTGGCTGCCAGAAAGGCGAAGAGAAGTGTCAGGGTGAAAGCTATCGCCGCCGCACATTTCACCCGCTGTGGGATCATAGATGGTGTATTCATAGATCTGGCTCCTTGTTTCGAATGTTCCTGCAATCTCGCAACAAGGTCAGCTTCTAATCGGGGCCACAGGTCGACCGAATCAGGCGGGATGTCTCTTTCCGCCCATCTATGGAGTTCAGAATGCAGCTGCTGCTTGTCCATGGTTATCTCCTAAATCTGGTCGGTTGTATCGAAGACCGGTTTGATGAGCTTGCCCAATCGTCTCCGGGCGACCCGAAGCCACCATTTCACAGTACTAAGGGGCTTTTCCAGCCGGGTTGCCATTTCTGCTTCGCTCATATCCAGGTAGTAGCGCATTACGATAGTGGCGCGTTGTTCAGGGGATAATTGCTTCAGTGCATCCTGCAAAACTTGCCCGGACTCTTGGATCTCGATTTGCTCTTCGGGCAGGGGGTTCGGGTCGACCAGCCATCTGGCGTAAGCTCCTGCGTCCGCATCGGAATCTTCTTCCAGGCTGCTCAAACGGTCCAGCGATCTGGCAGCCTTGACCGCGTCGTTGACAACGATGCGGTAAAACCAGGCAGCAAAAGATCGACCATCCTCGAACTGGTGGATTTTTTCATACGCCTTGAGAAATGCATTTTGCACGATCTCCTCTGAAATGGAGCGCTCTCCCAGCACCATATAAGCAGCATAGACGGCTTTCACCTGGTGGCGCCTGACCAGCACAGCTAATCCGTTCAGATCGCCTTGTTTGATGCGAGAAATTGCAGCTTGATCATCCATGCATGGGTCCGCGTTGAGATCTCTATATACTATATCTTTTTCGCGTCAAAAAGAGAGTGAAAAATGCAGTCAAGTATCCAGACCAGGAGTAGGAATCTATTTACATCTCAGTCTTCTTTGCGGCCCGGCGGCAGTAGCTCCCCTCCATCCTTCGAGGGCTTGAACTTCAGCCACACCGGGATGGCTGCCAGCAGCGCTGCCCAGGCAGTCAGGGTGAAGGGCGTGCTGGGGTTGAAGCGCTGCCAGAGCTGGGCGCCGATCGCCGGGGCTGGCAGCGAGACGATCCCCAGGCTGGTATTGAACAGGCCGAAAGCCGTGCCGCGCAGCTTCTCCGGTACGGCTTTGCTGATCAGCGACTGGTAGGCAGGCGACATCATGCCCACGCCCAGCCCGAGCAGCAGCCAGGCAGCAGCGTAGCCCCAGAAGCTGGAGACGCGGATAAAGACCATGATGGCGATGAACTGCAGGATGAAACCGCCGGCGATCCCCAGGCGCTCGCCCTTCTTATCCGCCAGCCAGCCCGCCGGCAGGGTGATCAGCATCATGGCAATCCCGAAGACCGATTCCAGCCAGCCGATCTGCTGGACGCTCAACCCCCCGATCTCATCCAGGTAAAGCGGCAGCAGGTTGAACGACAGGGCGTAAGCCACATCGCGCACGCCGTCGGTGAGCAGCACCCAGGTCAGCAGCCCGCCGCCCAGGATCATGCCCGCCATCAGGCCCAGGTTGGATCTCAGCCCGGATAAGGACAGCTTCTGCGGGTGGGCTTCGTGACCGCGCGCCGCAGTGCGCGCCATCGCCACCCGTAGGATAGTCGCCAGCGTGTACAGCACGCCCGCGCAGACCAGCATGAACCTGAAGCCGTAGGTGTCTGCCAGCCAGCCGCCCAGCGGCGGGCCGATCACCGCTACGACCATGAAGATGCCCTCAGAGATGCCGAACACGCGCGCCCGGTTGCTCTCGGCAGACTGCTCGGCAATGAAGGCCCCGAAGCTTGGCCCGACCAGGGCGCGCGTCATGGAGGCAAAGCCCTCCCCCACCAGCACCCACAGCCAGGAAGGCGCCAATACCAGCCAGATATAGGAGACTACCCCGGCAACACTGCCCATCGCAATGCTGCGCAGCCGCCCCAGCGAATCCGAGAGCCAGCCGCCCAGGATCTGCAGCGCCAGCGGGATGATCTGTGAAAGGGTGAAAAAAAGCCCCACCTGCACCACGTTGGCGTTGAGGCTTTTGAGATACAGCGGCAGCAACGGCTCGTACATATGCCCGGCGATATTCGCAAGCACCATGGTGAACATGAACAGGCTCAGGGTGCGGTTCAAGAGCGGCGCGGGCCGCGCTGCCAGGGCAGGAGCGACCGGGCCGGAAATACTTTTCGGAGCGGATTCGTCAATCTCCATGATCACACTGGCTTTGCATATGTGAGCAGGCGCTGCAGCGGCTGGAAACCGACCGCCGGGTACAGGTGCTGGGCGGCGGCGTTGTCATGCTCCGCACAAACGCTGACTGTTCGCATGCCATAGGCTGACATGCGGCGCAGATTTTCTATCATTACGCCCTTCGCCAGGCCCATCCCGCGGAAATCCGGATGGGCACCCACCGGCTCAAAATAGCCTACCCGGTTGGTAAAGTCCAGCCAGCCGTTGCAGAAAGCCGCCACGCCTCCCTCCGGCGCCACGGCGACGATATCTAGCTCGGGACGGTAGACCGGCGAGCGCATGAAAGCTAAGGTGCGCTGCACGTAGCGGTCCATCGCCCAACTCGATTCGAAGGCCGCGTGCGATGCTGCGGCGCGGGCAGGGGCCTCGCGCTCGCCCCCCAGGCGGCGCACCTGGAAGCCGGGGGCCAGCTCCGGCGCCGGGAGCTTCCCCTTGAGGCTGCGCCCGTAAAGAATCATGTGGCGATCGCGCCGGGCGAAGCCGCGCCGCTCCAGGTGAGCGATCAGATCATCGTCACCCTCAGCCACCCACATCGTGCGGATCTCTGCCTGCCCGCGCCAGCGGGCGATACGCGCTGCCTCACCTTCCGCCCAGGCGAGCATCTCCTGTGCCTGGCGGCTGCCGCGCAGGTCCGGATGGATGACTACATCAAAGGTGCGCCATTCTGGTGAGAGCAGCGCCCAGCCGCTGAGAGCGCTGCTCTCACCATCACCCCCCCACACATAGATATACTGCCCGGGGTCGGCTCCCGGTTCAACGTAGAACAACCACCAGCTCAGATCGCCCACGTGCACGTAGTAGCTGCCGTTGTTCGCCCGGCGACCCTCAACCAGCAGGTGGAACATCTTGTGCAGGTCCGTTTCATCCCGGTAACCTCTCGGCTCAAATCCCATGCGGCTCTCTCCAGACACCATACAAGGTTTGCAAGCTATCATACCATTCCTGCCTCTCTGAACATCTGCTCTGGTCGGGTGCGACGCCCCGCCCTCATGCGAGCGACTGGGTTATCAGGTCGAACCCCGGGCGCAGCTCCTTTTCGTACATACTGTGCTGGAAGCGCGGGTCCGGCTGCATGCCGGCTTTCAGGTACAGGCGCGTGGCGCCGGTCAGGCTCTCGGCATCCACGCCCAGCCCCACGCGCGCTTTGCCGCGCCGGTGGAACTCGGCAATGGAGTGCTGCAGCAGCGCCAGCCCCAGCCCGCGCCGCCGCCAGGGGCGCAGCACGCCCAGCGTGCTCACCCAGCCCATGTTCGCATCCTCGTACGACTTGGGCCAGCACAGCGACATGCCTGCGATCTCGTCCCCATCTAGCGCCAGGAACCACAGGCTGGCGTCGAAATTCACGTCGTTGCTGATCATGTGCATCCAGCGCTCGTATTCCTGCTCGAACGGCGACTCGACATAGCCGAAGTGATCCTTGAACGACTCACGCACAGCCTGCAGCACGCGCGCCTCTTCCGAGCCGGTGCGCATGGGGCGCACCACGATCCCCTGCGGCCAAACCGGGGCAGGCGGGGCGCCGTTCAGGCTGATCGCCATGCGCAACATGTAGCGGATCAGACGGAAGCCGTTATCCACGAACAGCGGACCGGCTTTTTCATACAACGTCGGCACGAACGACTGCAGCACAACCCGCGCTCCCTGCGGGGCGGCCGGCAGCGAGCGCTGCGCCCGCTCATCCGCCCACGCCAGCAGGTGGCTGCCAACGCCCATCCCCTCATGCTCGGGATGGACGCGGCCCCAGACCTGGTAGCGCACGTGCGGGTCGTACAGGTCCCAATACTCGAGCACGCCTGCCACTTTGCCCTGCGGACTGAGCACCAGGCGCGTGTCCGTCTCCAGGTTGAAGCGTTCCAGGCCCCATTCCAGCCGGTACTCATCCAGCGTGAATTTTTCCACGCCGAAGGTCTTCATCGATGAAGCGTTGATCATCTCGACCACTCCCGGCAGGTCATCCATCCTCGCCGGGCGAGACACATATCCAACCGCTAAGCTGCTGTTCATCTCATTCCTCCTTGCCTGTCGCTTTGACTATAATTCATCTCAAGAATGGTGAGAGGGGGGTGTTCCGTCCCCACTCAGAGCGCAGGATGCCCATGAAAATCTCGTCCTAACGCCGCCCTCCACGCAGGAGGATCTTGCGCAGCCGCCCTTCCACCACGAAACCGGCTTTCTCGTAAGAGCGGATCGCGCGCGGGTTGTACTCAAAGACGGTCAGGCTGACCCGCTGCAGGTTCAGCTCGGTAAAGGCGTAGCGCAAGATCACCCGCATGGCATCTGTGCCGTAGCCCTTGCTCCACAGCTCCCTCTCGCCGATGCTGATGCCCACGAACGTGTCGCCGTGGGTCCACTTCACCCCGTCCAGGCCAATCTGACCGATGATGCGCCAGTCCTGCAGCGACTGGATCATGAAAAAGAACAGGTCACCTTTGTCACCATCCAGCTCTTTTTCGATGAGATCTTTTATCTGCTTCTTTGAATAGGACATGGCAGGCTCGGCAGCCAACAGGCGCCAATACTCGCTGTCGTGATCCCACTTGAAGAAATGCTCGGCTACCTTGTCAGCATCCAAAGCCACCAGACGCACCAGCTCTCCCTGAAATAAGGCTTCATCCAGCATTGTGAACTCTCCTTGCCCTTCAACTACCAATACCCAGGCTGCGCTCCCACTCCTCGCGCAGCATGCCCATAGAGATCAGGTCCCAGCGCCGCCCGGAGCGGTTGATCGCCTGGCGCCGGCACACCTCGACCGTAAAGCCAGCCTTCTCGAAGAAACGCAGGGCGGGGGTGTTGTACTCCGCGATCCATGCCGAGAGCCGGTAAAGGTTCAGCTCTTCGAAGGCGTAGCGCAAACCCAGGGACAGGGCCTCGGAGCCGTAGCCATGCCGCCGGTCCGCCGGGTCCCCGATGCCGAGCCGCAACGTCCCCGCGCCGTGCGTCCAGATCACGTCGTACAGCCGCAGAAATCCCAGCAGGCGACCATCGCTCCGCAGCCGGATGGTGAAATAGAACAGGTTCTTATCCCCATCCACGCTCTTCTCGATCGCCTCGTAGCTTTTCTTGACCTGGGCTGGCGAGAGCGGTTTGGCGGGTTCGAAGCTCAGCAGGCGCATGTCCACGGCATCGTGGGTCCAGCGCGACTCGATCTCGGCGTCTTTTTCGTGGTCGATGGGCGCCAGGTACACCAGGCTGCCATCGAACAAGGGGCGTTTCAGGTCCATGCAGTCCACCTTTCTATTTATAGGTCCAATCGCTTCAGACATCACTGCGTTCTCCTGCACAAAATAAAAGCCACGGATCGGGCCCGTGGCTTTGAGAGAGTCGTTCGTTGGATAAAAAAAGCCACGGGTGGAGCGCACCCGTGGCTGAATTCCACTAAGGAATTAACCGTCCGGTCAACAGGCGCACTCCGCGAAGGCAGCAGCCCCACCGAAGCTATCGGCGGTGACGCGCTGCTGGCAGATGGTTGTGGGCAAATAGACCATTAAGCGCCTAACCTTTCCCAAACATGAGAATTTTCTAATAACCCTGCCAGTTTACCAGCCCTGTTTACGGGTGTCAAGGCCAATGGATGAAATTTTTACCTGGTCAGATGACCAGTTTTTGAAGGGGGAGAGTAGAGAATAGAGAGCCGGGTTAGGGATTATTCGTGGGCGGAGTACAGCCATTCGTCGTACAGGTCGTCGAGCTGGCGACCGGCGGCGGTTTCGAATGCCTCCAGCAGGTCATCCGTCCTGGTGATGCGGTATTTATGTCCCGCATAGTAGGCCTGTAGGGCAGCGAAGAAGGCCTGGTCGCCGATCTCTTCACGCAGGCTCTTAAGGAACAGCGCCCCTTTGTTATAGGTCACAGCGGAGTACACCGCCGGGTTCTCCAGGCTCTCGAAATACGCCAGGGGTCGGGTGACCACGTCATCTTCCCCATCCGCCCGCAGTCTCTCCACGCGATCCAGCCAATAAGAGGCATAGCCCTGGTAGGCATCTTCGCCGTAGGTCTCCTGTAGGTAGATGTTGGAGGAATAGGTTGCCAGGGACTCATCCAGCCAGGGCTCAGCGAACACATCGTTGCCGACCAGGTTATACCACCACTGGTGCGCCACCTCATGGGCGGTGGTTATGGTAAAGCTCAGCTGATCGGGATCGGTGTACAGGTCTGAACCGACCAGGAAGACCCCCGGGTACTCGACCCCTGAGGCGTTGCGCATGGGAGCTTCGACGATATCCAGCTCGGTGTACGGGTAGGCGCCGAAACGATGGTTGTACACCTCCAGCGACCCGGCAGCCGCAGCGAGCGCCACCTCACCTGCACCGGCGTGACCCGGCAAGGAATAAGAGCTCAGCCGCACGCCGCCAACATCCAGGCTGGAGACTTGAAAGTCCGGGCTCATGATCATGAAGAAATCCCGGGACGGCCCGCTGACAAAGCGCCGGCGCTCGCCGCTTTCCTCCACCAATACCCCGCTGGTAGCCAGTACCAGGTCGCTGGAAGCCGTCACATCCACGCTGTAGAAGGCCATGTCGCTGTAGACCGAGTCGCCCATCGCCGAGACCGGGTCCAGGTTCCAGCCATTCGCGTCATAGACCGCCAGGATCGGGTACCAGCCGGAAAGGGCGAGCACGCCCTGGCTGAGATTATAGATGCCGTAGCCATCCGGATTGGACTCGCCGCCGAAGTCCAGCGGGACCTCGCCGGAGAAAGCCATTTCCACCAGCGTCGTCCGGCCGGCTTCCAGCGGCTGCGCTAGAGCCACCTCCAGGACGGTATCGGAGAGCGAAAGGCGCGTTTCGGCAGGCTGCCCGCCCACCTTTACCTGAGTGACTTCCAGAGAGCCGCCGCCGTAGCTCTTGCCGGCGTTGGGCAGCAGGCGGAAGTACAGGCTCTCCAAGGGGACAGTTTCCTGGTTAGTGTAGCTCACCCGGGATGCGCCGCGGAAGGCGCCGGCGGCGTAATCGATATCCACAGCCATGGTGTAGCTGGGGATGCCTGCAAGGCCGGCGAGGTCCTGGCGGGCATCCGGCAGCAGGGCGGCCTCCTGCCCCGCAGAGCCGGGACCGGGCAAGGCCGGGATGATGACGCCGCTCGCGGCCGGTTTGGGCGTGGGACGCGCCGTTGGATCGGTTGCCGGTTGAGGCGACACTGTTGGGGGCGACGCAGCCGGGGTTATCCGCGAGACCAGCCCGCATCCGAGCTGCAGGCAAGCTAATCCAACGACCAACAGGATCAGCACCCCCCATTTGGAACTGCGCCTGATCATCGCCCCTCCGTTCAGCTATCTTTCGATGGTGTAGCTGTCGATCACCTGCCCTTGGCGCGTGATGAACTGGAAAGTCATGGTTGAAACGCTGGCATCTACCAGCATAGCCCCGTAGTTGTCATTGTAGCGCACCTGGCTGCCTTCAAGCGTATCGCCAAAGCTGTAGATCGCCCCGCCTCCCAGCCCATTGACGAAGTACGACAGGCCGTTGATCAGGAGGCGCTCGTAATCATGGTCGTGACCCGCCAGGACGGCATCCGCGCCCCACTCCTGGAAAGGCCAGCGCATCCAATCCGTCGAGTGATGGTAGCCGGAGCTGTATGGCGCGGCATGGAAATAGACGATCTGCCAGGCGCTGGTCGATCCTGCCATCTGCCCCTGCAGCCAGGCAGCCTGGGGAGAGCTGCTGCCCACCCCGTCTGGCTCGTTCGGGTCGCTGTTGAGGGCGAAGAAATGCACCGGTCCCCAGGTGAAATCGTAGTAGCGCTCGTTGCCCGGCAGGGTGAAGTAATCCAGATAGGGTTGGGCGCTGCCGGTGCCGTAATCGTGATTTCCCAGGGCGGGGAAGAAGCGGTTCTGGCCGGCGCCCTGCCCGTAGCTGCCGGCGTAAGGAGATATGTAGGTGTGATAGAACTGGCCGATATTGGCGTCGATCGTCCCCTGGGCGCCGTCCGGGTAGTTGTTATCGCCCACTGTAATGATGAATTCTGGCTGCCAGCCCGCCACCAGGTAGGCGACGTCCGCCGCCTCGTTACCGCCCGCGCCGTAATCGCCAATGACGGCGAAGCGCACCTGTTGCGCCTGTGTAGGTTCAGGCACAGCCGTGGGTGGAACAGTCTCTGTCGCTGGTGCGGCTGCGACCGGCTCAACCGGCTGGGTGGGGGCAGAGACACCTGGAGCATCGCGCACGACCAGCGGCAAGATCACCGGGGTGCCTGCCACGGGCGCCGGACCCCCTGCCGCCACGGAGGTCGCCTGCGCGGCCAGGTCGGAGGGCCTGGTCGTACGCCCGCAGGCCCCCAGAAGGAGGGACAGGGCGAGAAAACAGGTGAGGATTGTAGTCTTTTTCATAGCTGAGGTAAAGATTGAAACACAAAGAACACGAAGGATTCACAAAGGTCCACAAAGATACTTGAATTTTATCCTCTGCATCCTTTTTATCCTTGTTTTACGTTCATTATGAAATGCGTGCTTGGTTATGGAGCCGGATCCAGGCGGGAGACCGTCCCGTTGTAATCCGCCAGGTAGACTTCGCCGGCCTCGTCCAACCCGAAGGAGCTGACGTTTCCACCGGTCTCGAAGAGCAGATCCTCCTGCCAGGCGCCGTCCGGGGTGCGCAGCAGACCCCACACCAGACCGCTGCAGTAGTCGCCGTACAGGTATACCCCCTGCCACTGCGGCAGGCGCGCTCCGCGGTAGACCTCGCCGCCGGTCACCGAGCAACCCTGGTTGTGACCGTATTCCGCCACCGGATCGATCAGCGCCAGCCCACCCGGGGGCCTACCCGTATACGAATGGCTGCCTTCACGGTAATTCCAGCCGAAGTTCGCACCGCCAGGGCTGCCTGCCGGGAGGAAATTGACCTCTTCCCAGGCGTTCTGGCCCACGTCGGCGATGTACAGGTCGTCGGTCAGTGGATCGAACGCAAAGCGCCAGGGGTTGCGCAGCCCGGTGGCCCAGATCTCGGGCTGCCCGCCGCCGTTGGCAAGGGGATTGTCGGATGGGATGGCGTAAGGCTCGCCGCTATCAACGTCGAGGCGCAGGATCTTGCCCAGCAAGGTAGTGGTAGATTGGCCGTTGCCGTGCGGGTCGCCGCCCGAGCCGCCGTCGCCGAATCCCAGGTAAAGATATCCATCCGGGCCGAAGACCACCGAGCCGCCGTTGTGGTTGGGATAGGGCTGGTCGATCACCAGCAGCCGCAGCTCGCTGGACGGCTGGGCGCGGTTGGGATCATCTTCCGAGACCTGGTAGCGGGCAACGATCGAGTGGCTCGCCCGGTCTGTATAGTTCACGTAGAAATAGCCGTTTTCAGTATAGCGGGGATGGAAGGCCAGCCCCAGCAGGCCGCGCTCGCCGCAGCAGCCCACGTTGGCGCTGATATCCAGGAATGGTTCCTGCTGCAGGACGCTGTCCTGGATGGCGTGGATGTGCCCCGCCTGCTCGATCACGAACAGCCTGCCTGAGCCGTCCAGGGGGCTGGCGAGACCGATGGGCAACTCCAGCCCAGAGGCAACCGGCGTCCAGACCGCCGAGCCAACTGCGGGCAGCGACTGAACTGACTGCGCAGCCGGAGCGGTCGTCGCAGCCGGCGCTTCGGCCGGTGCTGGCGAAGCCTCTTCAGCGGTCGGGCTGATACCAGGGTCAGCCGGCGAAGGTATGCCGGTTGGCGTCTCGAAATTCTGAGGGGATGAAGTTGGGAGCGCCTGGGTGGCAGCCTCATCGGGGGCCTGCAAGGGGGCAGTTGGAGCATTCTGGCAGGCTGAAATCAGCAGAACGGGAAGGACAATCCATATTATCAGTACCGGTAATCGAGACAAGTTACTCCTCTTCGGTGAATTCGGCGTCGATGATCTCTTCCGGCTCATCGGTGGGCTCGCTCCACTCGCTGGTGACGATGCCGGTCAGGTCTTCCATGTGCTCCTTGACCACGTCGGGCGGGCATAGCTCGACAAAGACATACGTGCCCAGCCAGATGATCACGGCATCGTCAACCGGCCCCAGGACGAGGTCGGGCACGAGCAGGTACACCAGCGAGCCGATCGGCAGCACCTTGATCAGCGGGCTGACCCGTTTGTCGCCCATCAGGCGGAAGATCAGCTTGAAGCGGTTCGACAGGTCCTGGAATAATCCGGGATTACGTGGAGAAATGGCGCGTTTGTTATCGTCAGGCATACAGCCCTCCCTTGTGTAAGGGCATTATACTATGGGCACATTAATTGAAGATCAGACGATTAGTTCCGCGAAAAAACAAATCAGGAACGAAGGGGGGAAGGTAATCAGGCGACAAGGCAACAAGGGTATGAGGTTGTTAAGGAGCGGGGGTGTGGGAGAGGATGTGAGGCATTTGAAGTATAGCAGAATTCTATAAATAGTACAAGTGTTCTAATAAATTAGGGGCAGAAATTGGTGAATCTCCTAGCCCGGATCGCCGATCCGGGGTCTCGATTAAATTCGCTGCGTCTCTGCGGTGATCATTTCCTCTCACTCGCCGCGCCGGCTCGCATCCCCGCTCTTCTGCGCCAGCAGGGCGGCTTCCACCCGGTTGCGCACCTGCAGCTTCTGGAGGATGTCGGTCACATAGTGCTTGACCGTCTTTTCAGAGAGGAAAAGCTTATCGCCGATCTCCCTGTTGCTCAAGCCCTGCGCCAGGTTTTCGAGGATCTCCCTTTCACGCGCCGTTAGCTCGTCGAGCGGCGTCGAGGGGGGAGAGCCAGCCGTCTTCTGCACGCCCATCACCAGGATGCTGGCGGCTAAGGCAGGCGGGACATAGCTTTCACCGGCATCCACCGCCCTGACGATGCGCAGCAGCTCGCGGGCTGCCACCCCCTTGAGAATATATGCCCGCGCCCCTACTTTGAGCGCATCGATGAGGTGGTCCTCGCTCTCAGAAGCCGTCAGGACGGCGATCTTTACTACCGGGAACTGCTCGGTGATGATGCGGGCAGCACTCAAACCGCCGTCCGGCATGTCGACATCCAGCAAAATGATGTCGGGGAGCAGATCTCCGGCAAGCCGGATCGCCTCGGCTCCCGTACCTCCCTGACCGACCACATCGATATCCTCTTCAGCGCTCAGGATGCTGGCGAGTCCGTCGCGGAACAGCTCGTGATCGTCCACGATCACCAGGTGGATTTTTTTTCGCTCATGACTGCCTCCATGTCGCCTGGATGGGCAGGCGGGCGACGATGCGAGTGCCTTCGCCTTTGACGCTCTCCAGCTCGAAGGTTCCGCCCAGGCTCTCCACTCTTTCACGCATGCCCAGCAGTCCAAACTGCTCATCCGGCGTAATCTCGCGATGGATGTCAAAACCCTGCCCGCTGTCGACCACTTCCACCACGATATGGCCGTTTTCCCGGCGCGCGATCACCCCCTGGCCGATCCCATCGGCGTGGTGGTAAGCGTTGTTCAGGGCTTCCTGCAGCAGCCTGTAGACTGTGATCTTGACCGGCAGCGTCGATTGGTCCGACAGGCCGTCCATCTTGAGCTCGACCTGCGTGCCCGTGCGGCGCATATGAGCGCGCACCGCCCGGGTGATGATTTCTTCCATATCGAGCTCGTCCAGGTGAGGCAGGCTTAATCCGGCGGAAATCGAGTGGATCTCCTTCATCCATCGCCCCCTGCAGCGAAGCCTGGATTTTCTCCAGCGCAGCATGCATGGCAGGTTGGTCTGAGCCTGCCTGCAAGGTTTCGCATTGGGCGATGACCGTATCCACATTCAAGAGCGCCAGGCCCAGGTCCTGGAGCGGTCCGTCATGCAGCTCCGAGCCAACGCGCCGCAAATACTGCTCGTTGATGGTCGTCACGCTGGCGGCTGCCCGCTGCACGCGCTCATTAAGTTCCCGGTTCTGCTCCAGGAGCTCGCTCAAGCGGGCGACCTGTGCGCGCAGCTCACCCCGCTGCGCCTCGATGATGCTGTTCACCCAACGCACAAACCCCGACAAGAGCAGGTAAATCAGCAGCATCGAAAGGCCCACAACCAGCCAGCTCACCCTTTGAGCGTACTGGACCTCGCTCTGCAGGTCGTCTAAAGTCTCATAAAACTCAGCCACGGCGATCACCTGGTTGGTGCCCCGCAGAAGGATCGGGCTGTAAGTCTCCAGCAGTGCCGGGTAGAGCTTCCCCAGGTCGGCGTTTTCTTCTTCATCGAGCGGGCTGATCTTAGAGCTGACCACCCCACCGCCAGCCTTGGGGTCATTGGGAAGCTTTTACCAATGTCTTCGAGGTCTGTGGAATACAGGAGCACCCCGGAGGGAGTCCAAACCTTGAAAGAGACCACGTGCTGGCCCAGGGCTGTATTGCCGAGCAAATTATGCAATGTCTGGACCGTATTCTGCGTGAGCGAATCCGAATCAGACAGCTCTTGAAGCAGGGGCGCAACAAAACTGTCGAGATACAGAGCCGTTGTCGCTCCGGCGTGAACCACCACACCGTTCTTAATCTGCTCTCCTACCCAAAAACCAAGACCCAGCGTCCCCAGGATCAATACGATCAGGCTGATGAGCGTGAACTGCTGGCTGAGGCTCAAACGATCGAAAAAAGCTTTCATGGCTGAGTATATATTATACATATGCCAGCCATGAAGGGATTGGACTTAATGCTCCGAATCGATGCGACTAAAGTCTTAAATGATTGGGACTTGAGTACAGTAGACATTTGGACGATGGGCCGTTGTGGATCGCCATCCGGTTTGCTAAGGTAACTGCGCAACAATCAATTGGCATTTATACACACAATCTATCATGGAGGATCCAAGAAATGAACCGAACATCCACACTCACCCATAATCCCGTATCTTTAGGGACTACACTCTCCGCAATGCTGCTCGCCTTGCTGGCCCTGGTCCTTTTGGTCACACCTGCGCTTGCCGCGGCGCCGATCGATGGCATTGTTTATGAAGGCAAAAGCGTTCCGAAGGTTGCACTGGGAGCCACCCGCGCTCAGGTCGTCCAGGCTTATGGCGATCCCATGCAGTGCAACGATATCTCCAGCATCGGCACTTATACCTGCACCTTTAAGGCCGTGGGCGGCGGAAATGTGGCCATCAGCTTTGTTCGATCTTCGGGGTTCTTACTCCCGGTGCGCTACGATACTGTAAACTTCATCCGCTGGAGCCAGGAAGTGAGCGGCTGGAAGACCACCGCCGGCGTCACCACCAAGCTGGCGCTTGAGAATCCCAAGGCAGTCCTGAAAGCCTACCCGCGTGCCAGCGTGAAATACAACGCCCTGGGTCAGATCATCCAGGTGCGCGATGCTCACCTGGGCATCCAGGTCGACTGGCTGGCAACCGGCCCCAACGGCAACATCGGGCGTGTCAGCATGGCAATCTTCCCGCCTCTGCAGATCACCTCCTTTAGATAAGCAACCTTCCTCCTCACCCCGCGAAAGGGGCTGTCCCGAAAGGCGACAGCCCCTGTTTGTTTCTAATCCAACCAGCTCACTGCCCCAATACCTGACTCCCATCCAGCACCACGGGCAGGAAGATACGCCGTTGGGCTGCAGTCGTGGTGAGCAGGGCCTGGGCGCTGGCAGATGGAAAGTCCGTGGCGGTGGCAGTGATGGTCGCAACATCGCTGTCGCCATCGGCGGCATCTGAAGGAATAGTCACCCGGGCTTCCAGCTCGGCAAAGCCTCCCGGATCCAGGGTGATGCTGGTGATCGGGAGATAGACCCCCCAGGTGGCGGTATAGGTGATGGCGAAGTCGACCCGCGTATCTCCGGTATTGGTGATCTGCAGGGTGTACACGACCGTCTGTCCGGGACTGCCTTCTTTGGCGTCTGCAGCCGGTGAGAGGCTGACGCCGTACTCTGCCAGGGGCAGCAGCGCGCCGGGCTCACCGGCATTCCAGGCGAAAACGCCCAAGGGTTGGTTGATGCCGTCGCCCACAGCATATACGGAGACAACCTGGCCTGCGGTGAACGTCACCGGCAGGGGATCGACCAGGGTAAGCAGACCACCGGGTGCGGTGACCTTGAGGTCGTAGGAGCCCGCCTCCAGGGGAAGATAGGCGCTCACCTCACCGTACGAGAGCGCGGGCAGCAGCAAGGTGCCGTCCTGCAGGCGCAGCTCTGCCTGGGCGCTGCCGGATTCGAACGCCATCAGGTGCCCCACGCGCAGGTGGAACATGCCTGCCGGGGGAGGGGTGTTATCGTCGACCAGGGCAAGCAGCTCCAACGGTTGGTGGGTGTCATCCCCGGCCGCGATCAGGCTGTTTTCACTGTAAGGTGTCAGGTTCAGTGTAGCGGTGATAGCCGGGCTGCTGGCGCCTGCGGGCCAGACTTCGATCGAACTCTCACCGGAATCCAGTGTCAGATAGCCGGTAGAATCGGCGAAGCTGAAACCGGTGAGCAGCGGATCGCTGTATTGGGTGATGGTGACCGCGGTGCCCAGACTGGAGGCAAATGGCGCCAGGTGGGCGATCTCCAGGTAGGCAGGCTCGGGCATTTCGAAAGCGCCGGTGTCATACTGGCTGCGCTGCGGGCGCGGGATGCTGAGCAAGTCCGTGGGTAAGCCGTCCGTGCAGGCGTCGATGGCAGGTGATCCCTCCTGCAGGCGGTAGTTCTCGCCGCCGCCGGGTGAAATAAACAGCGGATCCAGCACTGGTCCGGCTGTGCCGCCCTGGTCGATATTGCACTCCGCCTCAGTCAACGTGCCGAACGCAGCGACGGTGTTGCCCCAGATGATCGTATTGTAGATGTAGCTTTGCACCGCACCCGGCGAGTAGCCGGCTCCGCCGGTATTGTTAGCGAGCGTGGCGTGGCGGATGGTCATGGCGCCGGACTGGGCGCGGATGCCAGCCCCCAAGGCAAGCAGGCTGGTGTTGGAGTAGACCAGAGTGTTCGAGATGGTGCCCGCAGCCCCCGCTCCGCCCTGATAGATAGCGCCGCCGCTTTGGGCAGTATTGTGATGCAGGTAGCTCTGGTTGACCACCAGCTCACTGGCGTTGGCGTAGATCGCCCCGCCGCTGCCGGAGGCGCTGTTCGCTGACAGGCGGCTGCACTGGCGGGCACGCGGATTACACGCAGTGGCGCTCGGCGAGCGCGGGCTATCTGGTGCGACCAGATTATCAGCAGCCAGCAGAGGATAATCGACATCAATGGTCACGGTGGAGGTGTAAGCGGCGATGGCGCCGCCGTCGCCCCCTTGAGCCTGGTTGCTGCTGAAGGTGCAGTTATCGGCTGTGAATGTGCTGCCGCTCAAGTGGATGGCGCCGCCGCTGCCAGCCTGGGCATCATTGCCGTAATCCTGGATGCCCATGATCGTACCATCGCATTCTACCCGTGGACTGTCCTCGGCGTAGATGGCGCCCCCGCTGGCGGCTGTGTTGTCCAGCACCTGCACAGGGATGTCGAAGTAGTCATCCAGCCACATGCGCGAGCCGCCAGACAGGTATGCCAGTCCGCCGTTCCCGGTGGCAGCGTTGGAAGATGCCCGGATATCGCCATAGATATCGAAAAAGGCGCTGCCGTTGGCATACAGGGCGCCGCCGTCAGCGCCAGCACTGTTGTCGCTCAAGTAAAGCGGGGAGCCGCTGGTGGCATGCAGTTCGATGGTGTTCGGATTGGATGTGTACACCCCGCCGCCGCTGCCATCGGCGTGATTGCCCGCCAGGTAGCTGAAGAGCTGCCCACCGGTGGCAAAGAAACCAGCGTTGCCCGTGCCCGTCACGGCGACTGCCCCGCCGTTGCCGCCTGCCTGGTTGAAGCTCACATCCCAGGCACCGGTAAAATCGAGCGTACCGGAATCCAGGTAGATCGCGCCGCCGTGGCTGCTGGCGGTGTTAGCGGAAAAGACAGCATGGTTGGCATTGATATCAGCGCTGTTGGTGGCAGCAATCGCTCCGCCCACCCCGCCGAAGGCACGGTTGCCCCGGAAGACCGATCCGCCCAGGATGTTAAGCGTGCTGATACCAAACAGGCGCGCTCCACCGCCCAGGTTGCTGGTGGTGTTGCTGAGAACCTGGGTGTTGCTCAGCGTTACCGTGGCATCGTAGATGTACATGCCTGCGCCGCGTCCGTCAAACGCGGATGGCAGGAAGTGTTCCTGAACGGTGCTGTTCGTCATGGTGACCAGGCTGCCAGCCCGTACGTACAGACCGCCGGCATAGCCGGTGCTCGAATTGGAGAGCGTGTTGCTGACGATTACAGTGCTGGCGATATCGGCGCGGGTGTTGTTGATCAGATACAGACCAGCGCCGTTGAGGCCCAAGGGTCCAATCTGGTTGTGCTCGTTGGGATTTACACCCCCAATCGTCGCCCCGTCCAGGAGGATCGTGCTCGTATCAGCGTAAATCCCGCCGCCGGAGTTGGAAGCGATGTTGTTGAGGATGCGACCCGAAAAGCTAACCGTGCTGTTGATGGTGTAGAGCCCGGCGCCAAGCACAGCATCATTGCCAGCAGTGGAGGTGCTGTCATACCCCAGGCTGCCGCCGGTGGCAGTCAGTATGGAGTTGTTGGTCAGATAGATGCCCCCGCCGTTGCCGGTAGCGGTGTTGTTGATCACCGAGGTCTCAGCCCCCAGCAGGGCGACCCGGCTGTTGTCGGCGTAGATGCCGCCGCCCGCCGCGGCGCTCTGGCAGCAGGGACCCGTTTCGCCGACGAAGACAGAGTTCGTCAGGGTGATCGCCCCGCTGGACACAAAGATCCCACCGCCGTTCTGTGTGGCGACGTTGGCGACCACATCGGCGTTATCCAGAATCAGATCCCCGCCAGAGACATACAAACCACCGCCGTCGAGGGCGGTATTGCCGTAGACGTCCGAGGTGGTGTCAAACCCAGAGAGCCTGCCATACACGATCGCACCGCCGCCGGCGCTGCTGGAGATGTTGTTGTAGATATCGCTGTCATTCGTATACGTTACGACGGATGTGCCCCCAATGTAGATCCCGGCGCCAGCTGCGCCGTTATTGTTGTACACATCGGTGCCGTTGAGGGTAACGCGGGAGGTTCCCAACACATCGACCCCAGCCCCAAAGCTGGAGCCTCCGGTCAGGCTGAGTGCGAGCAGGTTCACGACCGCCCCACCGGTAACATCCACAACGCTGCCGGCGACGTTGGCGCGCACCTCAGTGACCCCGCCGACCAGGTTGGCGCAGTTAGCATCATAGCCGCCCTGGATGGTGATGATGACGCCGTCAATGTTGACCGTTTCGGAGTAAACGCCGGCGGCGACGCGCACTGTGTCGCCATCTGCGGCGGCAGTTACCGCCTCCTGGATGGTCTCGTAGCCGCAGGGACTGCTATTAAGGCTGACCCTTGGGGCGGCAGGCGCATCCGGCCGCGCGGGCACGCCGGCTGAGAGCTCGTGCTGCGCATCCAGGCGGGCAGCTTGCAGCAAGGGGTGGTTTTGATCGGGTTGGGAGGCAATAAAATCCAGAACAGCCTGCGGCCCGGCCTCACGCGCCTGGTCCAGCGCCGCTCCCAGGGCGGTCTCGACTCCCACCTGTGCTGAAGCTGCAAGCGGGGAGGCGGGGGGAAGCATCTCCTGGCTCATTCCCTGCGCCCATGCTTGTGGGGCAGGCGGTTTTGGCTCATGCTGAGCCGGATCGGTCCACACCCACTCATCGCCCTCGCTGTTCAAGCGGTAGCCCGGAGCGTCAGCGAGGCGAGGATTCTCGGGGATTGGGTTGAAAGCCTGGGCTGGTTGTATGATCCCAGCCAGCAGCAGGATAACAGACATAATGGAAATCAGCCGCGACATAGATGCACTCTCCCTCTTATGTTAAAAGACCATCAGCTATTTGGCAGCAGCGTGCTGGGATTAGATCAAGATCCCCGAAACATTACTATTCGGACTTACGCGGTTGAGGGAGGAAGTGGGTGTTTGGGCGGGCCGCGCCTGCCCAAACACCCACACTTTTCTCCTGAGCTGCGTAATTCTAACTATATTTGGTCACTATCTTTGCACTTTCGCACTTTAACAGAACTTGAATAGAAAGGCATGACCA
>CAZGIX010000051.1:0-25807 GCA_964525785.1 uncultured Anaerolineaceae bacterium | reverse complement strand
ATATTACCTCGCCGTAAATTTAGGACTAGGGTGATTGACAAATGCTATTCCTTATGATATTATCCAAATGCAATCTGTTAACAGTTGACTGATTACTGACAACAATGTATTTATTATAATCCTAGTCGCCTCGTTTTTCAGTCATCTGATACAGATATAAGCAGAACAGGCCTGAACCCGAGCTTTGTTTTCCTAAACTCCCCATATACATATTAATGAGGATGGCTTCATGACCGATTCTTTCGTTAAACCGGAAACGATCTCCGAGCGGCAAACCAGCCAGACTACCGGAAATCTCTTCCGGCGCGTGTTTGCAATCCCAGAAGTTGGGGTTTTGCTGCCCTTGGTGGGTTTTATCGTTATATTCTACCTGATAAACCCGGCATTTCTCAACCCGGATAATCTCGCTGCCATGGTGCGGGCGATGTCCTTTATCGGCGTCATCGCATTGGGACAGACCTTCTTACTGATCTCGGGTGCCTTCGATCTATCCGTAGGTTCTGTGGCTGGATTGAGCGCCATCGTTTGCAGCGCGCTCATGGTCAGGTATCACTGGTCGATCCCCGCGGCAATTCTGGGCGGATTGGCTACCGGAGCGGTAACCGGATTAATTAACAGCTTCGCCGTTTTGAAGCTCGGAGTACCGGCTTTCATCACCACCCTGGGTATGTTGAACATCGCCAAAGGCGTCGACTACCTGATCTCCAAGGGCTACACGATTTACCCTCTGCCGGATGCGGTCAACCAATTTGGTACAGCCGAGCCCTTTAACACTTCCTGGAGTTTTGTCATATTCGTGATCATGGCAGTGATTTTCGCTTTTGTCCTGGCTAGAACTTCCTATGGCCGTAAGCTTTATGCGGTGGGCGGCAATCCCGAAGTGGCTCGTCTGGCTGGCATCAGCCCTGCGAAAATCCAGTTATCTGGCTTCGTCCTGGTTGGGATGTGCGCCTCTTTAAGTGGGATGTTATTGATGGCACGTATCGTCACCGGATCGCCCACCATCGGCTTTGGTTGGGAATTGAACGTGATCGCCGGAGTCGTCATCGGTGGCGTCAGCCTGTTCGGCGGGTCAGGTTCGATCCCAGGCGCCATAATTGGCCTCACCATCATGCAGGTGGTGACCAATGGCCTGGTTGTCGCCAAGATGGATCCATACTGGCAAACAGTTGCCATCGGTCTGATCATGATCGTGGCAGTCGCCATCGATATTCTCCGGCGCAAGTCGAAGACCGTAAGTTTATAAACAAAAACCACTGAGACAGATAAATCAAGCCGGGACCTGGCGTGTAGAATACAAGCAACCCGGCAGTCTCAATAACTTAAGAGAAGGAAAGGAGGTGCGCACGTTAGGGCGAGACAATCCAATAGATCGTCAAGAGATCGCCTGTAAAATTTACAAAACACAATTGCTCGCTCTACCACTGTTTTACGAGACTCTATAAAAACAGAATAAATAATCAATGAGTTCTAAGGAGGATTAATAAATGACCACCAAGAAAAGTATGTTGACAATCTTGTCACTGCTTATGGTACTATCGATGGTCCTGTCTGCGTGCGGCACGCCCACGGCTGCTCCCACCAGTGCACCAGTTCAGGAAGCCACACAGCCGTCTGCTCCTGCAGCTGCCAAAGGCCATCACATCGCCCTGGTGCAGTTCCTCAAGGGACACCCGGTACACCGCCTGATGCAGCTCGGCTTCAGCGATGCCTGCGCAGAGCTCGAGTACGATTGTGAGCTGCTGCTGACCGACAGCACCACTGCCGAGGATATGATCCCGCTGGCCGAGCAGGCCCTGGCCGAGCCCGTCGACGGCATCGTGTACTACGCCGTCAGCTCCAGCTTCTTCCCCTCCATTGCGAAATTCAAAGCCAAGGGCATCCCCGTCGTCACCCCCCACTTCACCAGCTTTACTCAGGAAGAGTCCGGCCTGACGGCTGTGGTGGGCGCCGATGTGGTCCAGTATGCCAAGGCCGCCGCTGACGCCATCGGCGAAAAGCTGGGCGGCAAAGGCACCGTGGCTGTCACCGTAGGCAGCTTCAACGAGACCGAGAACCTGGTGGCAACTTCCTTCAAGGAAGAGATGACTGCCAAGTACCCCGACGTCAAGGTCCTGGACGCTCAGGAAGAAGGCTTCGATGCAGCTGGCGCGATTGCCAAAGCTGGCGCCATCATCCAGGGCAACCCCGATATCTCCGCCGCTTTCTCCACCACCGGCAACGGCCCCACCACCTGGGCAACTGCGGCTGCGGACAACAACAAGGACGACCTGGTGATCATCAGTATGGACTACACCCGCCCCAACCTGGACCTGGTGAAAGCCGGCAAGGTTTACGGCCTGGTAGCCCAGCCACTGTATGAAGAGTTCTATCAGGCAGTCGTCCTGGTAGGCAAGGCGATCGATGGTCAGGCGTTTGAATACAAAAACCTGCTGCCCGCCCCCATCATCTTCGCCGCCGACCTCGATAAGTACTACTCCTTCAATGACCGAGCCGAAGCTGGCATTGCGGGTGAGCCTGCTCCCGCCAAAGGCCATCACATCGCCCTGGTGCAGTTCCTCAAGGGACACCCGGTACACCGCCTGATGCAGCTCGGCTTCAGCGATGCCTGCGCAGAGCTCGAGTACGATTGTGAGCTGCTGCTGACCGACAGCACCACTGCCGAGGATATGATCCCGCTGGCCGAGCAGGCCCTGGCCGAGCCCGTCGACGGCATCGTGTACTACGCCGTCAGCTCCAGCTTCTTCCCCTCCATTGCGAAATTCAAAGCCAAGGGCATCCCCGTCGTCACCCCCCACTTCACCAGCTTTACTCAGGAAGAGTCCGGCCTGACGGCTGTGGTGGGCGCCGATGTGGTCCAGTATGCCAAGGCCGCCGCTGACGCCATCGGCGAAAAGCTGGGCGGCAAAGGCACCGTGGCTGTCACCGTAGGCAGCTTCAACGAGACCGAGAACCTGGTGGCAACTTCCTTCAAGGAAGAGATGACTGCCAAGTACCCCGACGTCAAGGTCCTGGACGCTCAGGAAGAAGGCTTCGATGCAGCTGGCGCGATTGCCAAAGCTGGCGCCATCATCCAGGGCAACCCCGATATCTCCGCCGCTTTCTCCACCACCGGCAACGGCCCCACCACCTGGGCAACTGCGGCTGCGGACAACAACAAGGACGACCTGGTGATCATCAGTATGGACTACACCCGCCCCAACCTGGACCTGGTGAAAGCCGGCAAGGTTTACGGCCTGGTAGCCCAGCCACTGTATGAAGAGTTCTATCAGGCAGTCGTCCTGGTAGGCAAGGCGATCGATGGTCAGGCGTTTGAATACAAAAACCTGCTGCCCGCCCCCATCATCTTCGCCGCCGACCTCGACAAGTACTATTCCTTCAATGACCGGGCCGAAGCAGCCATCAACAAGTAACTTGACGGGAAACGGGAACTAAGGATTAACTAATCTTCTACAAATGGGGGTAGCTGCTTCTCCATGATGGTGGCTACCCCCATTTATGAAGTCGAGGCGAGCATATGGGCGATACGTTCCTGTTCGAAATGAATCAGGTCACCAAGCGCTTTCCTGGAGTGGTCGCATTAAAAGAAGTGACATTTAAAGTCAAGGCGGGGACTATCCATGGTCTGGTTGGCGAGAACGGTGCCGGTAAATCTACTTTAATGAAAATTCTCGCAGGTACTTACCCCCATGGTACCTATGAGGGCGAGATATTCTTAAATGATAAACCACTTCAACTCAATTCCCCTTCTGATGCGTTGGATAAAGGGATTGGGATTGTCACTCAAGAGATCAATGTCATCGAACAGATGACGGTTTCTGAAAATATTGTTGTTGGTAAATGGACGGAAGGCCGCGGCATGTTGGTGAATATGGGCAATATCCGGAAAAGGGTGCGAAAATTCCTGGAAGAATTTAACATTGCCCTGGACCCTGCCTCGTTGGTATTCCGCCTGACAGCCGCCCAAAAGCAGTTGGTTATGATCGCCCGCGCCCTCTATCGATCACCCAGCGTCTTGATCCTGGATGAACCCACTTCCTCACTGGCCTTACATGAAATTGACCATTTGTTCCAAAACCTGGAAAACCTTCGTAAAAAGGGTATAACCTCCGTCTTTATCACTCATAAATTATCCGAAATTTTCAAGATCACTGATTACACCACCGTCCTACGGGATGGAGAAGTTACCGGTGAGTTTAAACGCGAAAGTTACAACGAATCAGATGTCATCTCTGCCATGGTGGGACGCAAGATCGAGAACCTTTATCCCACCCGTTATTCCAAGATTGGCGCGGAAGAAGTCCTGCGAGTTGAGCACCTGACCGTTCCACATCCGACCATCGCCAACCGAAATGTGGTTGAGGATGTTAATTTTTCTGTAAAAAGGGGGGAAATCTTAGGGTTAGCTGGGCTGGTTGGAGCCGGGCGTAGTGAAGTAGTCAATGCCATCATCGGCAGGATGCACCAAGCCAGTGGCGATGTGTACGTCGATGGAAAGCAGGCTCACATCCATAGCCCCGCCGACGCCAAACGAGTCGGGATCGCTCTGATCACCGAAGATCGCAAACGGGATGGCTTGCTTCCGAATATGGAGATCAGGCCGAATATCACGATTAACAGCCTGGCAATGTTTACTAGAAACGCCTTGCTCAATTCATCGAAGGAAAAGAAGATCGCACGTGAGTACGTTGCCAAGTTTGACATTAAGACGCCCTCGATTGAACAGATGGTTACAAATTTAAGCGGCGGCAACCAGCAAAAAGTGATCCTGGCCAAAGTGCTGATGGCAAATCCACATATCTTGTTGATGGATGAACCGACCAAAGGTGTGGATATCGGCGCTAAGAACGAAATCTATAAGCTGATGCTGGAACTGGTCAATCAAGGCATCTCGATCGTGATGATTTCGTCAGAGCTGCCCGAGCTGCTGGCGATGTGCGACCGGTTTGTGGTACTGGCAGAAGGCAAAGTGGCGGATGAGTTCCCCCGGGAAGAAGCCAGCGAATATCGGGTTATGTTGGCCGCGACTCAAGCTAGAGATAAAATCACCAATGGAACCAAAGCAGTTTCCCCAGCCGCTTAAAGTGAGCAACTGCTTTTTATTTCGGTAAGGTAAGATTTTATTGGGAATTCGATCGAGAGGGCAAGAAAATGGAAAATCTACCCAAAAGGATTCGAGAGACTCGGGTTGAGCCAGGAAGCCTGGCTATCTTCTGGCTTGGGCAGGCCGGGTTTGCCTTCAAAACGCCGGCCGGGAAGATCGTCTACACCGATCCCTATTTTACCGACTATGTCCAACGCGTGCTGCCTGAGTACGGTCTGGCATTTAAACGCATCATGCCGAAGTTGATCGAGGCGGAGGAGGCTGATGTCGATTATATCGTCAGCACCCATTCACACCAGGATCACCTGGATGCAGATGCCTTGCCGATCCTTAAAAGAAATCCGCGCATCCACTTTTTTGGCTCACCCGATTGCCAGAAGTATTATGAAGAAGCTGGGTTTCCGCAGGACAGGTTCACCATTCTCCATAAAGGCGAATCCGTCCAACTGGGCGATTTCACGCTAACCGGTGTTTACGCAGACCACGGCGAGTTAGCCCCCGATGCCATGGGCTTTTTGTTCAACTTTGGTGGGATTAAAGTCTGGCAGGTAGGTGATACCGCTTACCGTCCCGATATGTGGCAGGACCAGTATCAGCAAAATATCGACATTGTCTTACCACCGATTAATGGCGCATTTGGCAATTTAAACGGCGTCGAGGCGGCCAAACTGGCTCATGACGCCCACGCAAAAGTGGTCATTCCCTGCCACTTCTGGATGTTCGCCCAGCACTTCGGGAACCCGGTTGAATTCCTGGACGCCTGCAAACAACTTGCCCCTGAGGTCCAACCCCTGTTGATGACCCAGGGAGAGCTATTTGTTTATAAAAAGTAACGATTACCAGAACATCAATCGGGAGATATCTGGTTATGAGCAACAATAAAACCAGCCTGGTGGGTAAGTTAATCCTGGTGACGGGCGCAGGGACTGGCATTGGCAAAGGTGTCGCCCTGGAACTGGCCCGCCAGGGTGCAGATGTCGCCATCAGCTATAGTAGCAGTGCGCAAGGAGCGATGGAAGCTGTTGAAGAAATGAAGGCCATAGGCCGGCGATCAATGGCTTTCAAGGCCAACCTGGGTGTGGTGACAGATTGCTACCGGGTAGTGGATGAAGCGGCTGAGTTCCTGGGCGGTCTGGATGGAATTTTTAACAATGCCGGGGTCACAGCCACTTTGCCGATCCAGGAAGTAACCGAAGAGCAATTCAACAAGATTTATAACGTGAACATCCGCGGCCAGTACTTTTGCAGCCAGCGTGCGATTGGTCATATGATCGAGCGGGGCAAGGAGCTGGGCCGCCACTTTCCGGACAAACCCTGGGCTGGGGGGAGCATTGTCAATATGTCCTCCGTGCATGCCACGGCGGGCTTCGTAGGCCACTCGGTGTATGCAGGCACCAAAGGGGCTATCAATGCTTTCAGCCGTGAGCTGGCAGTAGAGCTCTGCTCGGTTCATATCCGGGTCAATGTTGTCGCACCAGGGTCAATCGAAGTTCCCAGCTATTTCACGAATGACCCGAACTACACCCGCGAGCTTGGAAACAGCATGGTGCCGTGGGGGCGCGTGGGTGTCCCAGAGGACATTGGTTATCTGGCTGCCTATTTGATGTCGGATGCATCCGAATTCTTGACCGGGCATGTAATCTACATTGATGGCGGCCTGACAGCCAAGATGGCTATTCCCTACACGCCTCCCAAGGGTGAACGACAAACCTCGTAATTGGAGCCTCTATGAAAAGTGAATATACCCACTGGCGTGGTTTTGACCTGGGGCCTCGCGTCGCAAAAATCCGGCGCGCCTTCAATCGCGAGCCGGTTAATTCTGCCGATGAAGTGCCTATCCTGGTCAATTCTCCAACGTATTTTTCATTTGGGAGTAAAGATAAGCCGCAGGATTATTATACAAATCCTGCCAGCATGCTGGCTTACCAGACCACGGCTTATGAAAATCACCTGAAGCAGGTGGACGATGATTACGTGCCATATTTTATGCCCTGGTATGGCACAGGGGTGCTTGCCTCCGCCTTTGGCGCTAAAGTGCGAGTATCAGAAGATCCATCGGACGACCCCGCCGTTGTTGAACCGTTAATTAAGTCTCCCGCGGACGTGGCCCGACTGCGCTTGCCGGATCCGACCCAAGACGGCTGGATGCCGCGCGTTTTAGAGGCGATCGATTATGCCGTGGCAAACGGCGATCTTCCAGTGGGGTTGACCGACATGCAAGGACCGCTGGATACCTTAGGCCAATTGTGCGGGCAGTCCCAGCTATACCAGTGGATGTACCGCGAGCCGGGGATGATCCATGAGCTAATGAACCTGGTTACTGAGGCTTTTATTGAATGGGTAAAAGTGCAGAAGCAGCATATTGGCGAGCCTCTGGAATGGAGCAATGGCTTGCAAGGGACTGTTTCACCGGGTTGCGGCGTGTGGGAGTCGGATGACGACCTGGTGTTGGTGAATGCCCATCTGTATGAAGAATTCGTGGTTCCCTATGTCTCACGCATCTTCAACGCTTTCAGCGGCGGAAGCGTTCATTTCTGCGGGAATGGGGTCCAGCACGTTGAAAATTTTCGACGAATTGAAAATCTAAGGGTCATTAACACCTCGCCGCTGGGTAATTACGCCGCCTTTACCAGGCTTCAAAAGAGCCTGGCTGGTCGGGTCACCTTTCAAATTCAAGACGCCTCTGCTGCTGAGCCGGAGAGCTATTACCCGCAGTTGTTTGCCGAGATCGAAGATTTCCGCGGGATCATGCTGGTCACTTTTGTAATGGACAACGTCGGCATGGATAACCAGGGTGGGTATATCCCTGTCAACTGGGCTCCGTTCGATGCTGCCAACCGGATTGTAAAGAGCGTCCGCCAGGCTATCTCCCGGCGCCTGGCAGGTGAAGCAACGTGGACCGGTCAGGTAGGCCATCAGTTGTCTCCTGTTGAAAAACCGGAAAGCGAGAAGCCAGTTGAACAACCCAAATA
Organism: uncultured Anaerolineaceae bacterium; assembly: GCA_964525785.1. GTDB lineage: Bacteria > Chloroflexota > Anaerolineae > Anaerolineales > UBA4823 > JAQBDA01. Next base: position 17,731 of record CAZGIX010000051.1, on the reverse strand, counting down.
TAACCCGACCCAATCGGCTGCCATCCAGGCAGTGCGCCAGGCAATGCTCCAATTTGACTCCGCCGAGATCAAAAAGATTGTCCAGGCTGCCATCGACGCCGGCTTACGCCCGTTTGATGTTATCAATGACGGGATGGCTGTAGCGATGGGCGAGGTGGGAAAGTTGTTTGAAACGGGTGAATATTATCTTCCAGAATTGATCATGGCTGGGGCTACCATGAAGGATGGTATGGAGATTCTGACTCCGTTGCTGAAGGCAGAAGGTGGCTTAGGAGCCACCTCGAAAGGGAAAGTGATCCTGGGTACGGTGAAGGGTGACGTGCACGATATCGGGAAGAATTTGGTCAAGGTCATGCTGGAAGGGTCTCGATTTGAGGTGATTGACCTAGGAGTGGATGTCCAACCTGCTCGCTTTGTGCAGGCGGTCAAAGAGCACGGGGCCAGATTAGTAGCCATGTCGGCCCTTCTCACCACCACAGTGGGAGGCATGGAACTGACCTTGCAAGCATTGGAGGCGGCCGGCTTGCGCGAACAGGTCAAAGTGATGATCGGAGGAGCCCCAATAAGCGGTGAATTCGCCAAACAAATCGGCGCAGAAGGTTATGCGGCGACTGCCGTGGGAGCGGTTGCGGAAGCGCAGCGGCTTTTGCAGGTCGATTGATTGGGTGAAAGGAGGTTGGGAGCTGGCTAATGAAATCCCTGATATATCCATCCGCTTATAAAGACCAAAGGGCGATTACCATGGAGAGCGAGCTGGTGCGCGTCCAGTTCCTTCCGCAGGTGGGGGCCAAAATGGCTTCGCTGGTATACAAGCCGCACAATTTTGAATTGTTAGTACAGCGGCCTGGCTCCAACTATTCACTTCAGCCATTTGACGGGGACTATGTGGCCGGGGAATGTTCCGGCCTGGACGATATGTTCCCAACCATCGATGTTTGCTACTATGATCGGTTTCCCTGGGCTGGGACGAAAATGGCTGATCATGGCGAAGTGTGGAGCTTGCCTTGGGAGGAAGCTGAAGAAGGAGAACAGGTTCATTTCTCTGTCTATGGCGTCCGGTTTCCATACCGGCTTGAAAAATGGATCCGTTTTACAGGTGCAGATATATTAAGGCTGGACTACCGCCTGACGAATTTGTCTTCTTTTAGTTTTGATTTCGTATGGGCTGCTCACCCGATGTTTTACCTCGAAGAGGGCGCTGAGCTGGTTCTGCCGGATGGGGTGGAGCGCGTCGTATGCACACTCGACATCCCCGGGAAAATGGGCAAATATGGAGATGAGTTTGACTGGCCTATCTGTACCCTGCCGGATGGCACGCAAAGGGATTTCCGCTGGATAAGACCTAAAACAACCCGGGATGCCTACAAGTATTATATAAAGGGAAGAATGCCCGAGGGTTGGTGCGGGATAAAGTACCATAAGAGCAATTTTTCTTTGATCGAGTCTTTCCCGGTCGAGCGCGTGCCGTATCTGGGCATCCTGCCGAATGAAGGCGGCTGGCAGGATCTGTACAATATCTTTTTAGAGCCGTGCACGGCTCCCTTCGATCGGCCAGATGCCGCCCGTTATCGTGGCCAGGTCTCAACGCTCCAGGGGGGTTCGGTTTACGAGTGGCACCTAAACCTCATCCTGGCGGAGGGGACCTCCTTCCGGCAGGTGAATGATGGTGGGAATATAAAGGGATAGGCAAATGAACGGAAGAGAACGGCTCTTAAAGGCGTTAAAGCACGAACCTACGGACCGGGTCCCAATAGCGCCGTTTACCTACTACAATGCTATCTATGAAATGTTCGATTATGTGCCCAAGATTGCGACTTTCTTTAATCCCCCTGATTTTGACCCGGTTGAAAAATTCGTAGAATATTGTGATTATTTCGGATTCGATGTCCTGCATGTCTTGGGGAGCGTTTGGGATGTTTGGGTTGCCAACACGCTCATGGATCAGACCATTGCCCGCAGCGCGGATAACTGGGACGTTACGATTGAAGACCAGTATCATGGAGAAGACGAATTACTGCGCAGGCTGACGATCAGGACCCCGGGAGGTGAGCTGCGCCATGTCGAACATCATAATCGCACCTCGAAATATTTGATCGTCTCGGCGACCCGGGAGTACTTGATCAAGATTCGCCAGGATTTCGAGATTCTGCGCCGATATGCCCCTGCCGGGGACCAAATGGACTGCCAGTTGATCAGCCGGGCACGCCAAGCCACAGGCGATAAGGGCCTGGTCACTGCCAACACGCATGGCAGCTTCAATATTTTGGGAATGTTCCGAAAACTGGAAGATATCCTGGTCGATCCACTCCTGGATAAAGTGTTTTATCAGGAGATGGTAGATTACTTCCTGCCGCGCCTCGTCCAACGGGCAAAGAAGATGATCGAGAGCGGCGCGGATGTGATCGAAGTGGCCGGCCATTGGACCGGACAGGTGGGGCCCAAAACTTTCCAGAAATTTATCCTGGAAAATGAAAATCGCTTGGTTAAAGCGATCCACGCCCTCGGCGCCCCGGTGATCTACCACAATTGTGGTGACGCGGCCAAGATTATGCGCTTTTATAATGGTTTGGAAATCGACTGTTGGGGATACTTGACACCGCCGCCCTTCGCAGATGTTATCTTGGATGAGGCGCTGGCAGTTTTGCGACCGACCCTGACCTTACGCGGCAATATCGATCAGATTGAGTTCTTGATGAAAGCCACTCCGCAACAGGTGAAGGAAAAAGTTCGTGAAGTCCTGATGAAAGTAAAGCCGCGCGGGAATTGGATTCTATCTACCACCGATTTCTTCTTCGATGGCACACCCTATGAGAATATCCGCGCCTTCGCTGAGGCTGGATGGGAATTTGGTTGGTATCAGTAACTTTCACCAACTCGCTTTGTTTTTTGTGACTACCCGATAACTTTGCCATCCACAATTTGAGGAGTCCGCCCGTCTGTCCCCGGTAGGGCTTTCATGATTTCGATTACAAACCCCACCTTTTCTTCTGAGGCAAAGTTCATCCAGGTGGTTCCGGGCCGAATACCTGAGCCGTGTTGGGCAAGGACGATCCCATTCTGGGCCAGGTGTTCTTGGATCGGCTCAATCTCATCTACATTAAAGCGTAAATGGTGGATACCGCCGCCGTGCTCGCGTAAGAAATCGGCCCAAATACTATTCCCATCCACTGGTTGGATCAGTTCCAGTTCCACCGGGCCCAATTCAGTAAATGCCATCCTGGCAGTGAAGTTTCCAGGCTCACCATAATAGAATTTCTGAATATCGGCGCGCCCCTCTGGAGGCCAATCGATAACCCGAAACGGGCCAATGCCGAAGACTTCTGTCAGGTAATGGGTCGCTTTGTCCAAGTCAGCGACAACGACTCCAATTTGAACGAAGTTGTTGAACAATTCCTTTGGCGAGGGAGTTAGTTTTTCATCGTTCATAGAGCCTCCATGTGCCCGCTTGTCAACTGTTTACTGTTAACTATGTTATAATTATAACATAATCCCGTTTCGTCCGGCATGGTAATTCATTAAGATTTGATCCACTACATAGCACAAAAACCGGTTATTCCTGTATTCCTTTGATTATTTGCTGTCATCCCAGGAGAACGAACATGTACAAAGAGGAAGAACATGATCTTGCGCTGACCAAAGAACAGCTCGTAAGCTTGTTGGGCAAGATGCTGCTCATCCGGTCTTGTGAAGAACAGGTGGTGAAAATTTATGCACGCGGCGAAATCCCCGGCGGCGTGCATACCTATATTGGACAAGAAGCCGTTGCGACGGGGGTTTGTGCTCACTTACGGCTCGACGATGCTGTCTTCAGCACCCATCGCGGTCACGGGCATGCCCTGGCTAAGGGTATGAAACCGGAACGGCTGATCGCTGAAGTGATGGGAAAAGCGACCGGTTGCTGCGGGGGGCGCGGGGGAAGCATGCACCTTTTCGAGCCGTCAGTTGGTTTTTATGGCACTTCCGGGATTGTCGGTCCCAGCATATTGTTCGCCAGTGGGGCAGCTTATGCGGCAAAATTGGCGAATACAGACAGAGTGGGTGTTGCCTTTTTCGGTGATGGAGCCAGCAACAATGGTGCTTTTCACGAGGGGATCAATATGGCTACTGCCTGGGGACTCCCGGTGATTTACGTCTGTGAGAACAATATGTATGCGACCGAGGTGCCTTTTGCTAAGATTTCCAAAATTCCCAATATAGCCTGCCGGGCCCAGGCTTATGGCCTGCCGGGGGTGGAAGTGGATGGCAATGACGTGCTGGCGGTTTACCAGGCTGCCAGCGAGGCGGTCACCCGTGCGAGAGCTGGAAACGGGCCGACGCTCATCGAATGCCATACCTACCGGGTGCGGGCCCATTCCGAAGGTATGCGCGACACGGGTTACCGGACGCAAGAAGAGGTCGAAAGCTGGAAGGTGCGTGATCCCATTTTACTATTCAAAACCAGGCTGCTTGCGCAGGGGGTGATAGCCCAGGCAGAAATTGACGGGCTGGAGGCGGAGATCAGGAAGACTGCCGAAGCAGCAACTGATTTTGCCCTTAAAAGCCCTCTGCCTGACCCTGCTACGGTTACAGACTACCTGTACTCTTGAGGAGATGAGCCATGCGTGCAATGACATTTACCGAAGCAGCTCGCGAAGGCCTGGCAGAGGAAATGGCCCGCGACCCGATGATTTTTGTGGTAGGTGAGGGAATTGGAGCGCGCGGCGGAAACTTCAATACAACGGCAGGATTATATGACCTGTATGGCGAATGGCGTTTGCGCGATACCCCGATCAGCGAGAATGGTTTTACCGGGATTTGCACCGGGGCAGCCATGTTAGGTGCCCGTCCGGTGGTCGATTTCATGTTCCTGGATTTCGAGTTGGATGCGTTGGGTGGGATTATTAACCAGATGACCCGCCTGCGGTGGATGAGCAATGGGCAGGTGAAAGTGCCTATCGTGCTGCGTGGGGGAGTCGGTATCGCTTCGACCGGCCCTCATCACTCGTCCAACTTGTTCTCCCTCTTTATGCATCTCCCGGGGCTGCGCGTCGTCTTGCCTGTGTTCCCGGCAGATGCCAAGGGACTTCTAAAAACTTCCATTCGATGTGATGACCCGGTGATCTTCCTGGAACACAAAAAGCTTATGAATCTGAAGGGGGAGGTGCCAGAGGGAGAGCACCTGCTTCCACTCGGCCAGGCCTCTGTGGTGCGACCGGGGAAGGATCTGACAATCGTGGCGATCTCGTATATGGTCATCGAGACCCTCAAGGCGGCTACTCTGTTGGAGAAAGACGGCGTCTTGGTGGAGGTGATCGACCCACGGACGTTGGCGCCCTTAGACATTGCTACCATCCTTGAGTCGGTTTCGAAGACTCATCGGCTGCTTATCGTTGATGAAGATTTTTCACCTGGCGGCGCCGGAGCTGAGATTGCCGCCCAATTGATGGAGCAAGGTTTCTACGAGCTAGATGCCCCGGTACGGCGGCTCAACGGAGCCTTCGTACCCGGCCCTTACAGCCCTCCACTGGAAGCGGCAGTAGTTCCGAATGCTCAAACGATCGCGAAAGCCGCTCATGATCTGCTGGTTGAATAGCGGGAGGTAGATGATGGCTTTTGAAATCATTTTACCCAGATTGGGTTGGGACATGGTAGAAGGCGCTCTGGCTTCCTGGCTTAAGCAAGACGGTGAATTTGTACGCGCCGGCGAGCTACTCTTCTCGGTAGAAGGGGATAAGGCTATCCAGGAGATCGAAGCGCTGGACAGCGGTTACTTGCGCATCTTGCCTTATGGGCCTCAGCCAGGCGGCGAAAAGGTTCCCGTGGGAACTTTGCTGGGGTATCTAGTTCCCCAAGAGCAGCTGGCGAGTTTTCGTTTTCCAGGCAGCGACTTGCCTGATTCGCTGAAGCAGGAGACAGAATCTATGAAGGGGGTGGAACCGGCTGGGGTAACGGCTCAAGGGCAGGTAGGTACACCATCTGACGATGACCGTAAGCGGCGCATCTACATCAGTCCTTTTGCCAGGAGGTTGGCCGAAGGCCTGGGTGTTGACTGGCAAATGATTAAGGGAAGTGGCCGGGATGGACGGATTATGGCAAAGGACGTCGAAGCGATAGCCACGCTGCTCAAGCCCGAGGCGCCCGTTACAGCGCCAAGCTCTATTCAGCTGACTCCTCCAGTTCAGCCAGTAATGCCAGCCCCGGCCCTGCAGCCAGCTTCTTCCGCTGCTCGTACAGTGATGAGCCCAATTCGGCGGAAGATCGCTGAGCACATGGCGAAAAGCGCCCATACTACCGCTCCAGTGACCCTGACCAGCGAAGTGGATGCGACGGAGCTGATCTCGCTCCGTAAAACCCTGAAAGACGATGTAGCTTCCAGCGGGCAAGCTGTGCCTTCATACAACGATTTATTGGCGAAGCTTACCGCCCAGGCGTTATTGGAACATCCCCTGGCTAACGCCCGGATCGAGGGCGATGAGATCGTCCAATTGGCAACTGTAAATATTGCCATCGCCGTGGATACGGACCGCGGATTAATCGTGCCCGTCCTGCGCGATGTGCAGAGCAAAACACTGCGCCAGCTAGCCCAAGAGTCAGCCACCTTGATTGAAAAAACCCGCAACGGCACGGTTTCTTACGAGGAGCTGCAAGGAGCGACTTTTACGATCACCAACCTGGGCATGTTCGAAATCGACTCTTTCACCCCGATTATTGATTTGCCGCAGTGTGCCATCCTGGGCGCCGGACGCATCGTGCCCAAGCAGGTCGTGGTGGATGCCGGGGCCGGGCGGGTGGAAATCCGCCAGATGATGTTCCTCAGCCTGACATTTGATCACCGTTTAATAGACGGAGCCCAGGCTGCCCGTTTCTTACAGCGGGTGAAGAAGTTTGTCGAAAATCCCTATTTGTGGCTGGTTGGTTAACCAGATTTGGAATTATCCCATTAACGCGCCTGGGTGGGACTGTGTGTCCCACCCAGGTCTCTTTAAGGGTATCAGGTGATTAATCCGAGGGGCTCTTCAATCAACCTGACCAGGGTATCCAGGAATTGTGCGCCGCGAGCTCCATCCACGACCCGGTGATCAAACGATAAGCTGAGAGTCAGGGTTGGTCGGATGACCACTTGTCCCTGCACCGGCACCGCCCGCTCTACAATCCGTCCGACTGCGAGTATGACAGCTTGAGGCGGGTTTAAGACGGCTAAAAATGCGTCCACCCCATACATCCCTAAATTGCTGATGGTAAATGTCCCACCCGCAATATCCTCCGGATGCAGCCGGCCGGCACGGGCTTTCTCAACCAGGACAGACCTGGCAGCGGCGATTTCCGAAACAGTTAAGCGGTCCGCTTTGTTAATGACGGGGACAACCAGGCCATCTTCCACGGCTGTTGCCACGCCGATATTGATCTCAGGCAGCAGGTGAATTTTATCCGCATGAAAGGCCGCATTGAGGCGCGGATGCTTAACTAGGGCGGCCGCCACCAATCTGACCAAGAGATCTGTGTAGGTGATCTTCACGCCGTTTTCTTTTCTTGCTGTCTCGCGCCAGGCTATCAAGCGGGTGGCGTCTACCTCGCGCATCAGGAAGAAGTGCGGGGTCTGGCTCCAAGCCGCAGTTATACGTTCGGCCATGATGCGCCAAACTGTGCCAGGCGTGATCTCCTGGGGAACTTGCTCGGGATGAGGCTCGGGATTAATCGTGGGGGAGGCCAGAATGACATCTGGCGCCGCCGGCCCGGCGGGAGCTGGAGTAATAGAAAGAATATCAGTCGCCAGGACAGCACCTTCTGGACCGCTACCCTGGATGGAGGTCAGGTCGAGCCCTCGCTCAGCTGCCAGGCGGCGTGCTTTGGGTGAAGCCGCGGGGCGCGTTGGCGCTCCGGCTGCTGCTTGAGATGTTTCGCCTGGCGTTTCATGAGTTTGCAGATACGCCAGGACATCAGCTTTTTCAACCCTCCCGCCCTGTGGGCGGACTTGCGCCAGATCGACATGGTTCTCTGCGGCCATGCGAGCAGCGAGCGGGCTGGCAGTAATGGAGGATGCCTGCTCGTCTGGCCTTTGAGTGGGTACCGAGCCAGGTGCTGGCTCGCTGGGGAGGATCACGGCAATCACCGTGCCAACGGGTATTTCTGCCCCAGGTTGGGCTTTAACATTGCTTAAGAAACCGCTTGCCGGGGCTTCAATTTCAGCTACAGCTTTATCCGTCTCAACTTCCAGCAAAGGCTCGCCTTTTTTCACCCATTGGCCTTCCTTGACCAGCCATTGGATGATTTTTCCGCTATCCTGGTTCATTCCCAGGACTGGCATGATGACCTGGTTTGAAGGATACATTGGCTCGAATCTCCGCCTGGTCAGACCCTACCGCAAAGGGTTTTGGCCATCTCAACTACTCGGGTTGGGTTTGGAACGGTTAAATCTTCCAGGCTGGGTGAAAACGGTATAGGCACATCCAGAGCCCCCATGCGCTTCACCGGGGCGTCCAGATAGTAAAAAGCGCCCTCAGCGATCACTGAGGCAAGCTCGGCTGTTATTCCATAGCTTTCGTAACCCTCATCGAGTACGATCACCCGGCCCGTTTTTTTGGCCGATTCGATCAGGGTTTGCCGGTCTAAAGGCACAGTGGTGCGCGGGTCGATCATCTCGGCGCTAATGCCAAGCGCGGCGAGCTGCTCGGCGGCAGCTAAAGCGACCTGCACCATGCTGCTGGTCCCAACCAGGGTAATATCCGTCCCGGAGCGCTTGATGTCGGCTACTCCAAAGGGCTGGGTATATTCGCCTTCTGGCACGAAGCCCTTTGCCTGGTGCATCAGCTTATCTTCAATGAAGACGACCGGGTTGTCATCCCGGATAGCCGTTTTTAGCAGACCTTTTGCGTCATAGGGTGTAGAGGGTAGAACGACTTTCAAACCGGGGATGTGGCTGGGCCAGGCTTGCAAGCTCTGGCTGTGTTGGGCAGCAGCCCGGCGAGTGGCGCCCAGGGTGGTGCGGAAGACCATCGGGACTTTGAGTTTTCCACCTGACATGTAGTGGATCTTGGCGGCCTGGTTGGCGACCTGGTCCATAATGAGTCCCAGGAAATCGCCGAACATGATATCCACGACCGGGCGCATCCCGGTCATAGCCGCGCCCACGCCAATCCCGGAAAAGCCGGGCTCGGAGATTGGCGCGTCGATCACTCGCTCAGTTCCAAATTCCTCTACCAGGCCAAGCGTGACTTTGAAAGGTGTACCTGCCTCGGCCACATCCTCTCCGATAATAAATACGGTCGGATCGCGCCGCATCTCTTCTGCCAGTGCCTCTCTGACGGCCTGGCTAAAGGTGATCTCGCGCAGGACGGGGGAGCTGTTTTTCAAATCGGGCTCAGGCGTAGACATCTTGGTTCACCTCACTTGGATCTGGAAAAGGCGCCTCTTCAGCAAATTCAACCCCGGTGGCAATTTCGCTGCGGACATGCGTATCGATGCTCTCCAAAATGGAAGTCTGGACCCCGCGACTGCTCTGCAGCCAATTGGCCAGCAAATTGATTGGATCGTGGGTTTCCTTCCACAGCTCTTCTTCCTCTTTAGCGCGGTAGTACCCCCGGTTGATGTCTCCCACGTGGTGCCCGTGATAGCGGTAAGTGTTGCAAGCTAAAAATGCAGGTCCGTCGCCGCGGCGCGCCCGCTCTACTAAACGCATTGCCGTTGTATACACCTTGCGCACATCTTGCCCATCCACTTCCTCGCTCAAGATGCCGAAAGCTTCCGGGCGGGATTTCAGGCTACCGGCCATCACCTCGCGATAATAGGTGTATTCTGTATACATGTTATTCTCACACACATACAAAACGGGGAGCTTCCACAAAGCTGCCATGTTCATCACTTCATAAAGCACGCCCTGCCCCAAGGCGCCTTCACCGAAAAAGCAAACAGCCACCTGTCCGGTTTTACGCATTTTACTCGAGAAGGCAGCGCCGGTGGCAATCCCTCCACTGCCTGCAACGATCGCGTTGGCCCCCAGGTTACCGGTCTCTGGATCGGCGATGTGCATGGATCCGCCTTTACCCTTACAATAGCCGGAAGCTTTCCCGAGCAGCTCAGCAAACATGCGGTTGACCTGGGCGCCTTTTGCCAGGCAGTGCCCATGACCACGATGCGTGCTGGTGATGTAATCGTCTCGCCGAAGGGCCTCACAGACACCCACAGCAATCCCTTCTTCGCCGCTGTACAGGTGGGCCAACCCTGGCATCCGCGCTCCTTTATACAGTTCGTTGACAGTTTCCTCGAAATGGCGGATCTTGAGCATCTGCTCGTAGATATGCAGCCACTGTTCGACGTCGATGGCCAGGTATTCCGCCTGAGCAGATTGTTCGTTCACCTGTTGCAGGTTAATCGGAGGTTTAATCTCGATCATGCTAAATTCCTCAATTCAGGGTTTACGCCTATATAAGATGACCGGGCCTTTTCCCTACCAGTCGAGCTAACGCTTATAAAACTTATCACGCAGGTTTGACAGCTTTGAATGCTTGCTCGAACGGCACCAACCTGCCTTCTGGGTTGAAATTCAATGAAAAATAGGAGCTGACCAGCCTGTACGTCCCGCTGTTCTGCAATAGCCGGGCCAGGCGTTCTGAGACATCGATTTCATCCATTGAGAGGGTGTTCTTGATGCGCACGATACGTGCCTGAAGAGGGTCTGCCTGCCCACAGACTCGCAGAGCGGTCAGGATAGCGGCCCGATCATCCGGTGCAACCATAGGAATGAAGGAGCGTTGAATGCCGCAAACCCCCGCTGTGATGCAGTTAATATACAACGCCTCGAAGTCAATCTGTTCAACTAAACGGCGGGTGGTCACATCAGCCAGGCCGATTCCAGAGGCATTTCCATGCGCCTCATGGGTCAGATCCAGGACGGCAATGGCGCGGATATCACAGGGAGCCAGGTCGGGCACCCCATGTACTTTCACCCGCCCAATGACTTTCGGATCCATGCCGACGCCGCTGATGTTCTTGCCCATCTGCTCTACGATCAAGACATCAATCTCTGGGAAGGGGAAGTGCGGCAGAAGCGCATAAGCTTGTTTTAAAAGCTCTCGTTCTTCGGGACCGGCGATTCCATCTGGGACAACTGCCTCAATCATGGCGACCTCATGATAAGCGTTCTCGATGGAAGCCAAGCCGAACAGCACAGGCATGTTTTGAACGATTATACGAGCCGCCTGAGGCATCAGAACCTGCAAACCTTCAACACCGTATGAGTGCACGATACTGGCGCCTTCCTGTTTTCCCAGGCCCAGGACTGCCATCTTTGCCAGCCCGCTCTCGAAGTCCCCGACAAAATCCGTATGAGGCTTGATGCGATTGACGATTACAATGCCATTGGCGCTGGCGGCAATCCGATCGATGAAGACTGGCATGCCATTTGACAGCTTGCCAACCTCGACGACATCCATGGAAGAGTGAATTGGGGCGCCAGTTGAATCTTCGGTGATCCCCAGGTTTACCAGCATCTGCACCTGACCTTGGGCGGTAGCTCCCCCGTGACTGCCCATCGAGGGGACAATGAATGGGTCGGCGCCATGCTCACGCAGCCAGCGGACAACCGCAGCCAGGATCTCCGGAATCTGGCTGATGCCGCGGCTGCCGGCGGTTAGCGCAACTCTTTTTCCCTGGCACTTTGCAGCAACATTCGGTAAACGGTCGATGGCTCGAAAAACTGCCTGCGTGACATTGTTTTCTCGCGGGCGAGGGAATTCTTGCTTCACACGTTGGAAGCGTGGTAGGGGTAGGTCCCAATCAAAAGCTTTACCAGTTTCCATCCACATACTGTTTACCTTTTCGAACCTTTGGTCATATAATATCGATTATACCCTTAATATGTTGACTGTCAACAATTGACTGCAAACAATCGCTTGACAGAACACCTGGCCCAAAGTATATTCAAACCAAATCCCTCTGCTTAAACCATTGAGGAGCCACGATGAAAATTGTCCGCTTTGAGACTTTCCTGGCCAATTCTGGGCTGAGGAATTATTTATTCATCCGCCTGACCACCGATACGGGTTTAACCGGGATCGGTGAGGCTTCGTTAGAGTGGCAAGAGAAAACGGTCGAAACCATTTGCCATGAATGGCTTGCGGAAAGGATGATCGGCCGCGACCCATTCGATATTGAGGCAACCATCGGCGGCCTGATCCGAGACCAATATCAAGGAGGCGCCACGATTTTGACTGCCATCAGCGGGGCAGAAGTTGCCATGTGGGATATTATCGGAAAAGCGTGCCAGCAGCCGGTTTATAAACTCCTTGGCGGCCGCTGCCACCGGCGACTGCCCGCCTATGCCAATGGCTGGTATGGGGGAGCGCGCACGCCCAAAGACTACGCAGAAAAGGCCCAAGAAGCCGTTGGGCGTGGCTACCGGGCATTGAAATTCGATCCCTTTGGTACTGCCTGGAAGGACCTGTCACCGGAGCAAAGTGAGGAGGCAATTGGATTGGTTGCAGCAGTCCGGGAGGCAGTGGGACCTGGAGTGGGTTTAATGATCGAGTTCCACGGCCGTCTATCCGTTGGTAGCGCGCTGGAGATGATGGACAGGCTTGCGCCATTCCATCCGGTTTGGTGTGAGGAGCCGGTCAGTCCGGATAGCACGGATCTGCTCTTGGAAGTTAAGAAGAGGGCCCGTCTTACGGTTGCGGCTGGCGAGCGGCTCTATTTGCTGGCTGATTTTTCCAGGCTGCTATCCCTGTGTGCGGTCGACGTGGTCCAGATGGACATCTCACATTGTGGGGGGTTATGGATCAGCAAGAAGATCGCTGCACTGGCGGCAATTCAAGACATCCGTGTCTCCCCTCATTGTTCTGTAGGGCCCGTAGCTTTGGCAGCTTGCCTGCACTTTGATCTCAGCACCCCCAATTTTATGGTCCAGGAGGCTTTTGCTGAGTTTGACATCCCCTGGCGGAATCGACTAGTGCGCGGCTGGAATCCACTTCAGAATGGGGAGTTTTTCCTGCGGGACGTACCCGGGCTAGGGCTTGAGCTTGACGAAGAAGAGATTGCTCGGCATCCATACGTCAAGAACTCTTTTCCCAGCTTGTGGGAAGGCGAATGGCTGGAGAAATTTACCCGTGATAAATCCTCCCAGTAGTCTACGGGAGGAGAAATCTGCTATTCTTCAAAACGAAAGATCCCAAACACCATGGAGGGACCGCCGTCCAGCCCCCTGATCCACCATGGAGCGATGATCACCTCGGCCAGTCTCTTCAGCTCGCCATCCAGCTTCATGTCCTCAATCACCAGGAACCTGCGCCCCTCACCTTCCAGGAGGACATTATGCGCCGGCATGCACTGGTCAAGGTGTTCGATGCAGGCTAAAGAAGGCACATCCATCCCCAGGGCACGCAGGTTTGGCAATTGCTCCAGCAGGTATTGGGCGCTTGCCACCCCAAACCCCGGGCATTTCGCGCTGTAGCGAGTTGGATCTGTATTGCGAATTTCTCCATAACCAAAACGGCAGAGCAGGATATCCGCCTCTTTCGCTTCGGGCATAAAGCGGGCCAGATCGTCCGGTTGGACAATCTGGCAATCATTTAGGTGCAAATCAATCACCACCGGATGGGTGAAAATAAAATCTTCCGCTCGAAAATCACTTAATGTCAATCCGTTTGCGGCGACGTGAGAAGGAACGTCAATATGGGTTCCGGTATGGCTGGCAGCTTTAATCAAAGTGACGTTGGCGCCATCTCCCTTTTCTAGACTGAGAAATGGGGTAAGTTCAATGGGTGGAATGGCAGGCGGGTTTGGGGCGTCCTTGTGCAAAGGGTAGCCTAAGAATTCAATCCGTGCAGTATTTTCCAACACAGGTTCATCTCCTTGGTTACGTATGTTATGTTTGTAGCCTTCACTTAGGTTAATTTCCAGGCCAGCCATGGCTCTCAAGCCAGGTATTGGCTTCTTGATCAGCGGATGAGGGTTCCAGGGGGATTGACACCACTTCGCTGTGTCGGGCGAGCGAGATTTCGCTGGCTCTCGCCAGCTCATAGGCCCGGTACCCATCCCATCCCGTCACCAAGGGTTTCTCGGCTCCCCGGATCACCTGGATAAAGTTTTCGAGCATGCCCATAAAACCGCCGAACTCCTCATCAAATATCAGCGTGTTCGGAAAGACGGGGGTCCAATATTTCGAAGGCCCGGTCTCGTCATCATGAAAGGTCAGTTTGTACTGGTCGTCTACTTCCAGCCAGGCATGGTCGCCATAAACCTCGACCCGCTCCCACGGCTTGAAGCTCAGGGCAGTTGAGCTGGTATAAACCGTCCCCACCGCTCCCGAGGCAAACTCAAACGTGGAAATCGCATTGTCAACCGGGTATCGGCGCTTGTTGCGATGATACCGGTCATTCCCAATGCAGCGAATTTTCTGAATATCCCCCATCAGATAGCGGGTCATGTCGAAAATATGAATGGTGCCAGCCTCAAAAAGGTCGACATAGTTATAGCCAAGGTTGAACTTTCCCACGTACATGGCGGGGTTGGTCACAGGTCCCTGCTCGATCAGCTTCCTGGCCCGGAAATAGGGTGGAGCGTAGCGTTTATTGGAAACGGTCATCAAGGGCAAGCCTTTGTCATCCGCCAGCCTACAAATCCTTTGCGCATCCACCAATGAGCGAGTAATCGGTTTTTCAACTAGAACCGGCAGATTTCTTTCCAGGCATGCCAGGCAGTGCTCAGCATGCAGTGAGTCGGGGCTGCAGATCACCACTCCATCCAATTCTTCTACAGCCAGCATATCCTCGAGTTTTCCATACCAACGCCCGCCAAAGATGTGCTGGACTTTTTCCCCTTGCCCTTCATCAGGTGTAACGAAAGCAACCACTTCGACCGGCTCCCATATCGCCTGTAACCTTTTAATCGCCGGCAGGTGTTTGGATTGGGCTACCCCACCGGCGCCGACGAAACCCAGGCGGATTCTATGGCGGGAGGCTCGCTCTTCGTCATATCCAATCCCATATACATCGCCAAGTTCGATGGACTTGCGATAAGGTGTAAATCCATAAGTGTCTTCCGGCATGTTCTCCTCCACAACCTGGTTTTTGTAAAGCAAGCCCCGGTGGATCAGGGGTGCGTCTCCGGTCAAAAGGTTAACCCTTCGATGGATCGAAGCGATGCTGTAAATCGGACACTTCGACATGGACATCCGGTCTGGTTAAAATTTCCGGGCGCAATGCTGTCCCCAATCCGGGCTTCTCCGGCAAAGAAAGCGTGCCATCTGCAATGGGAATTGGATCGGTGACGATATCGTTATACCATCCCTTGTAATAAGAGCGGACGGTTTCCATAATCATGGCGTTTGGAATGTGCAACATGAGATGTGCGGCTGACCACAGCGCGACCGGTCCGATGGTGTCATGGCTGGTCACCGGCAGGTAATAGGTATCGGCGAGGGCGCAGATCTTACGGGTTTCGCTGAGGCCGCCGGTCCAGGCCATATCGGGCATGATGATATCCGCAGCGTTCAATTCAACCATCCGGCGGAATCCGAAACGGGTGAAAAGCCGCTCGCTGACACATAAGGGGATGGTGGTTTCCGCTTTCAAGCGAGCATAGGATTCGGGGTTATCGGGAGGGATCATTTCCTCCAGCCAGAGAATGCCATACGGCTCGAGGGCACGCGCGATTTTAGCTGCCTCAGTCGAATTCCAGCGGGCATGCCCTTCGATTGCTATTTCCATCTTGTCTCCGACAGCCTTGCGAATGTCCGCCACATACGATAAACCCTTCTGAAGATCCGCCTTGCTCAGAAAATGGGTCACCGGCCCAACTGCTTCGACGCCAGCCCGCTGACCGATCGGGCCGTTCAGCGAGGCGCCGAACTGGTCGAAAGGCCAGATTTTCATGGCGGTGATGCCGTTCTTGAGCAAGTCTTGGGCCAGATCGCCGGCCCGGCCTTCCCTCCAAATGTGGAAATCCTGGTACGCTCCATAACTCACGCAGGTGTTATAGATTTGAATGCGGTCCCGGTTTCGCCCTCCTAACAAATGATAGATCGGCTGTCCGGTGTACTGGCCAAGTAGGTCCCACAAGGCCACATCGATGGCGCTGATCGCCCGGGTTTCTGTCCCGCCATAGCCGAAGAAGTTGACTGTTGAAAACATATTATTCCAGTGGTTTTCGATATCGAAGGCGCTTCGCCCGAGCAACAGATTGGCGAACACGTCGTGGATCACTGCGCTGACCGCGCGTGGCACATAATAGGTCTCGCCCAACCCTACCAGGCCTTCATCGGTGTGGATTCTTACCCAATTGGTATTGGGCTGCTCATCAATCCAGATCGTTTCAAGTCGGTTAATTTTCATATTTGTCTTCCTTTCTCGGAATCACTCTTTGGCAGGATCGAAAGCATCGAAAACATCGTCGCTTGTCTGTGCATCGTAAATGCGTTACCAGAGCTTATCTACACGTGATGTTCCTAGAGAGCCGTGTATGCGTTGGTAATTGTAGTACATTAACCAAACACCCAATTCAACCAATTATGGAGAGATTGTGCTTTTGAGAACCTTTTGGATTGTGGCAAATGATAGGTGAAAACTATGTTGTCGTTCGATCTCGTGTTGGATACGACAGACGCCAGACTTGCGTTTCTTGCGAAGATCGAGGATCCAAGCTTCTGTTTCCTCATGGATTTTCACAGCTGGTTAGTGAAGCGGCCGACGGCTCTTGCTTGCCAAGCCCGATAGGCCATGCTCCTGGTATCGCCTCAACCATTTGCGTAGTGTGGGGCGCGATATGCCGCATTTCCGGCAGGTCAAGCCCGCATCTTTCGTTGCATGGTAGAGATTGATCCATTCGAATCGTCTTCGTGTTTCAGTGTCCATAGACTCGTTCTACAGTGAAATGATGTCTATGAATCGCACACCTCATCCTCTGCGAGTTCCCTTCACGCCGAGGATTTCGCGCTGCCTTCCAGCCACCTCACCTTCACCACCAAGTCAATTGTCTCTGCGGAAATCTCCTTAGCGGCGTGAATATGAAAATGGGGCTGGGTTAACATGATCAAAGCCATGCGTGAACAGTTCCCTTCGTTCATTCGGGGATAAAGTACACAAACCCGGATGATCAAGCAACTGAGCCCAGAAGAGCGAAAGCGAGTCTGGTCAGTACGCGTCTTATCGACGAACAGCCGGTCGTTTATCCAAAGCATAACGGTGTCCTACCCGGCCAATTATCTATCGGGAGCATCTTATAACTTATCAGGAGGAATAAATCCGAATCCGTGACTTAGCGCACATCCGGCGCTCCGGTTCTGACATCAGCATGTTGGAATCGGAGTTTTCTTTTATCCCCAAAAGAGCATAAAGGACGGTCAACTCTATTGAGCAGAAGAGGGCAATCATGACCGGTGAGCATGGTAGTCAAAACCTTCCCGAATACCCTAACCCACAAGAAAAACCGGTTTCTAGAGATGATATAACTCCTTCCCAGGAGCAGCAGCCCTTGCACTTTGACAGTCCTTCCACCAGAATTATTAAGTCCGGCAGTAAGTGCAGCTTACGCTGCCCTGGGGGGAACTTATAGCCTGCGGAGAGGGTGGGTTCCCTACCCACGGTGGGTAAGAACCGCTGAGTCGATGATCTTGCAGAAAATTTTGTAGATGGAACTTGTAACATCAGAAAAGGTGCGACCGGGAAGGAAATTCCCCTATCCCGGTCGCGCTGCAATTCAAGTCTTAACTCGACTTTTGCAGTAACCTGGTAGTCGCAGCACTTTAAAAACTGAATAACCA
>CAZGIX010000050.1:0-26389 GCA_964525785.1 uncultured Anaerolineaceae bacterium | reverse complement strand
GATGCGCGTACCAGCCTCCCCATTGGGTAGTCCATCGAACTCACCGGAATTAACCATGATCCCGTCGCCAACATGAGCCTGCTCTGGTAGGTGATCGTCGGTCACGGGTTGAGAGCTTTCAGCCACTACCACGCGCACAGGCAGATCGAACTGGCGGGCAAACTCCATATCTCGCTGGTCGTGGGCGGGCACACCCATAACGGCCCCGGTGCCATAGCCTGGGAGCACATAATCCGCGATCCAGACCGGCAGGCGCTCACCGCTCAATGGGTTCATAACATAGCCACCGGTGGAGACTCCGCTCTTTTCCCTGCTCTCGACCATACGCTCCACCTCGCTGCGCACCGCCGTTTGTGCCTGGTAAGCGTCCACTGTGCCGCGCTGCTCCGGGCTGGTCAGATCAGATACCAGCGGATGCTCTGGCGCCAGGACGAAGAATGTAGCCCCGAACAACGTATCCGGGCGTGTAGTGAACACCGGGATCTTTTTGGAATCCTGACCACGATCAGCGAGATGGAAATCGATCTCAACACCTTGTGAGCGGCCAATCCAGTTGCGCTGCATGGCGACGATCTTCTCGGGCCAATCGATCTCATCCAATCCGGAGAGGAGCTCCTCGGCGTAAGCTGTAATTTTGAAATACCAGGCAGGGATCTCGCGCTTGATCACCCCACTATGCCCGCGCCAGCACACCCCTCCTACAGCCTCGTGGCTGGAAAGGGTTGTCTGGCATGTGGGGCACCACCACTGCCAGTTGGTGTCGCGATAAGCCAGGCCGCGGCGGTAAAGCAGCAGGAAAAACCACTGCGTCCAGCGGTAATAGGATGGATGGGATGAATCGATCTCCCGGCTCCAATCATAACCCGTGCCAATCAGGGTGAGTTGGCGGCGAAAATTGGCGGTATTCCGGTCAGTCGCCTGGCGTGGGTGTACGTTGTGTGCCACTGCATACTGCTCGGCCGGCTCTCCGAAGGCATCCCACCCCATCGGATGGAGCACATCGTAGCCATTCATGCGCATAAAGCGCGAGATTACATCGGTCGGCACATAATTCCGGCAATGACCGACATGCAGCCCTTCACCCGATGGGTAGGGAAAGAAATCAAGGCAGTAAAACTTCGGTTTCTTCCCCGATCCGATCGCTCGGTGGAGTCCGCTAGATTCCCATTGGCGCTGCCATTTGGCTTCAATCTCTTGGGGACGATAAACCCCCAAATCACGTTTATCCGTTTTTCTCGGTTTCATATCACTTTCCTTTCAGCAAATCCCTGGCACACACTTTGCAACTTTGTAAGGTGAAGTCAATCGACTAACCAGGTGCTGCTCTGCCTGAAAACTAACCAAAGTACCAATTTAAGGGAGGAGATGTGAAAGAACACCCCGACGAAATCTGGATTCAGCTCTATATCAACCTGTCACGCTACATCGACTCACGGGTCTGCGCCGAAGCAGGTCACAGCGAGCTGGTAGCCGATTGGGTGCGCAGAACTGCCAGGACATTGGAAATGGAAGAACAAGAGGTTCAAAGGGTATTCTGGGCAGCCTTATTACATGATATCGGCAAGATCGGCGTCCCTGATAATGTCCTGGTGAAAAATGGGCCACTGACCGAAGAAGAATGGCAAGTGATGAAGCTCCACCCAACCATCGGGGCAAACATGGTCAAGTCTTTGAAGAAGATACAGCATATTGCTCCTGATATTTATGCCCACCAGGAGAAATTCGATGGCAGCGGCTATCCGCAAGGGCTGCGCGGCGAGGAGATACCCCTGGGGGCACGCATCCTGGCAGTGGTGAACGCATATGAAGCCATGACTCATCATCGTGTGTACCGCCAAGCACGCAGCCATCTGGAGGCTGTTACCGAGCTGCGCCTCCTGGAGGGTAAACACTTTGACCCGGCTGTTGTGGAAGGATTCCTGTATACCCTCGAGCCTTGATCAGGGATTGATACTGATACGGGCATCCGTCCAGGTTGTAAATGTTCAGCGCATAACAAAAAGCCTTCATCCCATCAGGGACGAAGGCTGCTCCGCGGTACCACCCTGCTTGCCTGCAGCGCCCATTGAAAGCGCGCTGAAAGGCCGCTCTGATTCGCTGTAACGGGCGACTCCCGCTTCAGATTGCAGCACTTCAGCCAAATCTCGGCTGCGTGCATCCACCTGAAAAGCCATACCAGAAAATGGTCGGCAAGCGAGTTCGGCTAAGTAGATCATGTACTCCGGGGGTACATCACCGGGCTTCCACCTCTCTATCCCGGTTCGCTGCCGGATAGCCTACTACTCTTGCTCTGGCTATCTATATAAAACAGGATCAGCGCTCATCTGCTTGATCCTAAACTTCCCTTCCTAAGAACTGATATCTATTTTATCACAGGCTTTTCCGACCCAGGCGAACGAGGTGGGCTTGCCTTCCCCATTCATTTCAATTTGTTGCCGTGCCATCTTGATGTGAAAATCAGAACGTTATTATCCAATAGGATAGGTGAATAAACATTGACGAGGGCGGATACTCTCCGCCCCCGTCGCATTTTCCGGCAAGTGAGCCTGGATCAAGTTGATTTGCCGTTATTAATTCAACACAGAACTATCTGCAGCTAATGATCCCACAAGCCTTGGGTGATGAAAATCCGGCTGGGATTATGGTACCCATCAGATAGAGTCTTGAGGAAAGCTACGATCGCGGCCTCTTCGCCCGGGGTCAGGCCGAGGTCTCCCAGCTCGCTGGTGTTGACGTTTATAGCCACCTCCGGTTCGGGCCAACAATTGGCAGCTAACGCCTCGGCTTCCGTGAAATCACCGGGGCAGACCGACAGCACATCTCGTGTGTTGTAGAAGTGTACTATCCCTTCCAGGGATTTGAAATAGCCATTGTGGCTGAAGGCTTTGACAAAACCAGCCTCCGATCGTAAATCCACGTTGCGCAAAGTAGGCACTTTGACCTTGCCGTACTCCGCCAGATACACATCCTGTGGATATCCGGCATTCTCCAGGTAGCCTCCCAGCCCCAGGTCGATGAAGTCTGGATTGTAGCTGTATACGGGGTTCTCTGGATTCTTAGGAACGCCCAGGTTGTCATAAGTGAAATCGGTGAACAGGGGCTGCTTTCCGCTGCTGAGGTGGCACAGCTTGCACTTTCCCTTACCCTGGAACAGGGCGTAACCGCGCTGCTCAAGTCTGGTCAGCTTGGCTTTGCCTTTTGCCGCATAATCGAACTTTGCGGTAAAAGAGTTCACTTCCGGAGATGCCTCGTAAGCAGCTATCGATAGTGCGATATCGTCGTATGCCAGATCTACATTCTCTGGATTGCAGATATCATCTCCCCACACTTCCCGAAATTGACTGCCGTAGGAAGCTGCACAGACCCGTGTTACTACATCTGCAGCTGTAGAAAGTGCCTGCTCAGCTGGATTCAAGAAGGGGCCTTGGGCCTGGTCAGCCGCCGGATTGCCCAGCTTCTCACCGGTAGCGCGCCCATCCCAGAAATTGCCTCCCACCCACAGGCCTTTCTTGTCTATAAACAGAATTGGACTCTGGGTGGCATATGCCGAACTGGGTGGCTTGCGGTCGCCGAAGGCGCCAGGTATTGAGCCCTCGTAGACTGCCCCATGGGCGTTAATTTCCCCAAGTGGTCCGGTCCACCCCACCTCGGGGGCATGGCAGGATGCACAGGATTGGTTCGCATTGATCGATAGGTTGTTGTCAAAGAAAATCAGTTTCCCTAATTGTTCTGTCGGTGTCAAACTGGGTTCGTCTTGTGCCAGCGCCGACCCTACAAAAAGAGTGAGCAGCATTCCGAATATAATGATCAATGTGAGAATGTATAAGTGTTTGCCAGTCATGTTTCCCTCCATAATCTAGCGACTATCGTTGTTTCCCTGCTGTTGGTCACTTGCGAGATCCATACGGAATAATCTTCAAATTTCGCCACTGCCCCAATTCTGATCAGCTGCTGTGCAATTGATTGCCCGGGATTTACTGATCGGGTAAATCTCACCTCCTTTCCACCACTAGATAATATTCTTCTCGCACAATGAATCAAACTTACCGTGAGGGGAAATTCTTATAACCAAATCCCCACAATCGTTCAATCATACATCCAAGCATTTATTGAGAGTATATAGAAAAAATGAGTGCATATATAGTGACATTTGTCACATTATGTTATTTAAAGGTCGATTTCGATCCGATCACGGATCTCTATGCCAAGATTTCTGACATGGACGAACCCAACGACGCGAACTGTCGAATACATCAGCCCTATGCAGTGCAGCTTCTTGAATTTCTAGCACATCAGTTGCTGTTGCACAAAAGCAGAATCCCCGCCTTGTGCGCGGGGCTTCCTCATTAGTAAAATTGCACTTAGAATGGATCGTATTACTTTATGCTGTGGACCCAGAGGGATTCGAACCCTCGACCTTCTCAATGCCATTGAGACGCGCTCCCAACTGCGCTATGGGCCCTGGATGAAGTTTTCAAATTGTACTGTTACTAGAACGATCCGTCAACGAGTGGACCTGGAGGGATTCGAACCCTCGACCCCTTCAGTGCGATTGAAGTGCGCTCCCAACTGCGCTACAGGCCCCTATTGCATGGCGGATGGAATTGTATCTTAGCCATTCTCCACTGTCAAGCGCCGGTGCAGCGCCGTTATAGATTTATACGCCTTTGAAGGATTGCCAGGGTCTGCGCCCTACGGCGGGCAGCCGATCAATTCACCGAAAAGCTTTCGATGCTGCCCGGTTTACGCTCCAAGGCTCCTCGGATTAACGCCACCTCCCGCCGGTAGACTGATGAAAGGCGTTCCAGTAGTTCGGCAGTTTGTTCAATGGTGAGTAGTTCTTGCTTCTCGTTGTTCGACACCTGCAGGCTGATGGCTGCCAGGTAAGCCAGGGCATGCGGTTCATCAGGTATTTCTGGCAACTCCAGCTCCAGGCCCTCCGATTGGGCAAGGATCAGCAAATAGCGCTGCAGCCACGGCTTGAATTGCTGCCCCGCGTTCTCTACCACTTCAGGATCAAGATCCGACAGTGGATAGGCCTGCAGAATCCCGGTCAAGAATGGAGCCTTGTTGCGATCCAGCAGCATGGTGCGGAAGCGCTCCTGACCGACAGCCACAATATTCATCCTCCCCTCGCTGAGCGGCTCCATTTCGATAATGCGTGCTGTACAGCCCACCGGATGTGGCTCGGCTGGTGGGCCAAAGGCTTCGACCCCCTGGCGGATTAAAGCGACGCCAAATGGCACATTACGCTCCAGGCACAACTGGACCATGCGCTTATACCGCTCTTCAAAGATGTGCAGGTGCAGCGGCATACCTGGGAAGAGCACCGTGTTCAGCGGGAACAAGGGCAGCTCGAACATCGGGCTGCCAGCTTGGGATCTCTCTGCCATAGGGAAAGATTCTAACACAAACAGGCGATCTTACTTTACGCGCCTGAATCTACCGCCAGAACCTGACTCGGGCTATAATCACCTCCATATTCCCAAGCAGCGGAGATCTATAATGCCCGACTCAGCCAAAATCGACTATTCACTTCGCCAGGCACGTATGGCAAGCGCCATCCGGTCCGCCGGGTTGGATGCTTTCGTCCTCAACCCCGGCCCCAGCTTAAAGTATCTTACCGGACTGAATTTTCATTTGATGGAACGACCGGTTGTCGTTTTTTTTATCCCTGATGCTCAGCCAGTTATCGTCCTTCCCGAGCTCGAGGCGGCAAAAGTGGCCCATCTGCCGTACGCGTTGAAAGTATTTCACTACGGCGAAGACTCTGCGGAATGGAAGAGGATATTCCAGCAGGCAGCTCTCGCAGCCGCTATGGATGGCAGGCAGAGGATCGGCGTCGAACCACGTGGGCTGCGGGTGCTCGAGCTGCGCTTGCTTGAGGCCGCCATGCCAGCAGTGGAATTTGTCTCCTCGGAGGAGACACCCGCCGCTCTTCGTATGTTCAAAGACGCTGCTGAGCTCAATGCAATGCGCAAGGCTGTCTCGATCGCTCAAGATGCGCTCCTGGCGACCCTGCCGATGATCAAAGCAGGCATGACAGAGCGAGAAGTGGCGAACGAGCTGACGCTGCAGCTCCTGCGCGCCGGCTCCGATCCAGAGATGCCCTTCTCCCCTATTGTCTCCGGAGGACCGAATTCCGCCAATCCACATGCCAGCCCCACAGATCGAGCTCTGCAGACAGGCGATTTGCTGGTCATTGACTGGGGAGCGTCCTTCGATGGTTATATCTCAGATATCACGCGCACCTTTGCCATCGGACGAGTCGAGCCTGAGATGGAACAGATTGCCAGGATCGTAGCTGAAGCAAACGCGGCCGGTCGTGCCGCGGCCGGTCGTGCCGCGGCTGGCCCGGAGGTGAGCGCGGGGGCCGTGGATGCGGCTGCCCGGCAGGTGATCGAGCAGGCCGGCTATGGGAAATACTTCGTCCACCGCACCGGGCATGGCATCGGCATGGAGGGTCATGAATCCCCGTACATCCGGGCGGGCAGCGACCAGCCATTGCTGCCCGGGATGACATTCACCATAGAGCCGGGGATCTATTTGCCCGAACGCAACGGCGTCCGCATTGAAGACAATGTCGTGATCACCTCCACCGGGGTGGAGTGCCTCACAGACCTTCCCCGTGAGTTAATTGTCCTGGGCTGATACCTTCCATGAGCCGTGATCTCATCTGGATGGCCTGCGCGCTGCTTGTCTGGGGCCTGGGAGAAGGCGCGTTTTTCTCCTTCCAGCCGCTCTACCTGCAGCAGCTAGGAGCAAATCCGATCAATATAGGCGCTATCCTGGGCGGGTACAGCCTGGCAGCTACCCTGGCTCATATCCCTGCTGGCTTCCTTGCAGACCGGATTGGGCGACGACCTCTGATGTGGGCAGCCTGGGTGATCGGCCTGCTGGCAGCCTGGCTGATGGTACTGGGGACTACATTGCCGGTGTTTGTCACGGGAATGATCCTGTATGGTACGACAATGTTCGTGATCTCTCCGATGAACAGCTATATCACGGCTGCCAGAGGCTCGATGAGTGTGGGGAGAGCGCTGACCCTGATCTCCTCCATGTACAATATCGGTGCTGTGATCGGCCCATTAGTAGGAGGTTGGCTGGGTGAGACCTACGGTTTGCGCAGCGTTTTTCTCTTCGGCGCTTGCATCATCATAATATCCAATTTCTTCATTTTCTTGATCCGCCCGCAGCCTGTCGAAGGCCGCACCATGCTGCAGGGAAACGAAAGGCTGTTCGCCAACACGGGTTATCTGCGCTTTCTGGGACTGATGTTCCTGGCGACTTTTGCAATGTACCTTCCCCAGCCTCTGGCACCGAATTACCTTCAAAACCAGCGTGAGCTCAGCCTGGTAGCCATTGGACAGCTCTACTCGATCAACGCCTTGGGCGTGGTTCTTTCGAACTTACTATTGGGGCAGCTCGAACACCGCCTGGGATATCTGTTGGGGCAGGTAGCATCCGGATTGTTTGCCCTCATTCTTTGGCAGCAGACGGGTATGTTGTGGTACAGCGTTGCATATCTGTTTGCGGGAGGGTATCGGACAGCTCGTTCGTTAGCCATCGCCCACGTACAAAGTCTGGTGCACACATCCAACATGGGGCTCGCGTTTGGATTCACCGAGACGATCGCCGCATCAGCGACCATCCTGGTGCCAATACTGGCTGGTGTGCTTTATGCGCGCGATCCGCATTGGATATTCCCGGTCTGCCTTGCCCTGATTGCGATATCTATCCTCGCCAACACAATACACCTCTATATTCGACCATCCCGTCAAAAAGATGCCATCTCCATCTCAAGGAGCAGCCCATGATCTCTGGAATTCTCGGAAGAGATATTAATTTTGTTCTATGGGTGCAGAGCTGGGGCGCGTCGTTTGCTGCCCCAATGCGATTTTTCTCCTTCCTGGGATCAGAACAGTTCTTTTTACTGGTTGCGCCGGCAATTTATTGGTGCCTCGATAAACGGCTGGGGATACGCCTGGGGTTATATCTATCGATTAGTGCGGCAGTGAATTTTCTTTTTAAGTTGGTTTTACACAGCCCACGCCCATATTGGATTGACCGGCGTGTCAGCGCCCTGGCGACCGAGAGTTCATTTGGTCTCCCGTCGGGGCACGCACAAAACGCGGCTGCCGTTTGGGGCAGCCTGGCAGCCGGCATCGGTTCAGGATGGGTATGGATCCTAAGCATCCTGATCATGCTGCTGATTGGAATATCACGCCTGTACCTGGGAGTCCATTTTCTCAGTGATGTGCTCCTTGGGTGGCTGTTAGGCGCTCTTCTCCTATGGGGCATGTTAAAGTTCGAGCCAATTGTCCTCACCTGGCTGAAGCGCAGAAGATTCCTGGGACAAGCAGGTGCAGCCTTTATTGCATCCTTGTTGATTATTGGTATGGCGGTGTTGATCAGGTGGTCTCTGGCGGACTGGATTCTGCCCCAAGAATGGATCGACAATGCAGCCGCGGCTGCTCCAGGAGCTGAACCGATCAACCCCTTATCGCTGGAGGGGCTTATATCAAATGCGGCGGTCTTCTTCGGTCTGTCTGTCGGCGTGATCTGGCTGTCCATTCAAGGCAGCTTCACCACTTCCGGGACATGGTGGCAGCTGCTACTCCGCTACGTCATCGGTCTGCTGGGTGTGCTTGTTGTCTGGATGGGTCTGGATATGCTGTTTCCGGATGGCGAGGATATCTTGAGCTTCGCATTACGCTACCTGCGTTACGCGCTGACAGGTCTGTGGGTTGGTGGTCTGGCTCCATGGGTATTTCTCAAGCTGAGGCTGGCAGAAAAGGACCGGGGCTGATGGCAGTGGCTCGCAGCCTGGAACATGCCCTCTCTGTTGAAAACGGGCGGGGGATTCTCCGCCCGTCTTGTCTACTCTTCTTTGGCTGCTTGAAGCTCTTTCTGCCGTTCTGCTATGATGTCTGCTGCCAGATGGGCAGGCACCACTTCATAATGTGAGAAATCCATTGTGAAAACACCCCGGCCGCCTGTAATCGAACGTAAATCCGTCGTATAGCGCAGCATCTCCGCCAGGGGTACCTGAGCAGTGACAATCGAACGGCCTTTCTCATTATCCATTCCCTGCACGCGTGCTCGCCGCGTGTTCAAATCACCCAGCACATCACCCATGTGTGTCTCAGGCACCACGATACGTACGTTCATGATCGGTTCGAGCAGCACCGGGCCTGCATCTCTTACCGCCAGCTTGAAAGCCTCGCGGCCGGCAATTTCGAATGCAACAGGCTTTGAATCTACGGGATGCTCTTTTCCATCAAATACTGATACCCTTACATTTTTAATCGGGAAGCCGGCAACAGCCCCTTCCTTCATCACGGCTTTGATCCCCTTTTCGATAGCCGGCATATAGCTCGAAGAAACGGAACCTCCGAAGACATCATTCGAGAAGGCATAATCCTCATCTGCCAGCGGTTCGACGCGCATGTGAACCTCGCCAAACTGCCCGGCGCCGCCGGTCTGCTTCTTGTGTCGGTACATGGCTTGACCCTTCTTGGTGATTGTCTCCTGGTACGGCACCTTGGGGGTTTCCATGTGCAGCGCAGTCTGGAATTTGGTTTCAGCTTTACGAATAGCCACATCGATGTGCTGGTCGCCCATTCCTTGCAAAATGGTCTGGTTCGTACTGGCAATCTGGTGCCAGGTCAAGGTCGGATCCTCTTCGCACAAGCGATTCAATGTGGGGCTGAGCTTCGAAGAATCGGCTTGTGTTTTGGGTGCGACAGCTACCTGGTAGAGCGCATGCGGATAAACCGGGGCAGCTAAGGTCAATGGGTGTCCTTTGTCACACAATGTGTCGCCGGTAGCAGTCACATTTAATTTCGGGACCGTGGCGATGTCACCCGAATGAACAACTTTTACGGCGATCTGTTCCTTACCTCGCATCAGGTGTACAGTACCGAAACGCTCTTCCGCACCTTTATTCTGGTTCCAGACGCGTGAATCAGAGGTGACCATGCCGGAATACACCCGAAAATAGGTGATCTTCCCAACGAATGGATCAGCGGTGGTTTTCCAGACATATGCAGCCAACGGACCGGAATCATTAGCCGATAACTGCTCTTCCTCATTCTTACCCAGAGCCACGACTGGAGGGATCTGGTTAGGTGCCGGGAACAAATCGATGATTGCGTCTAATAGAGGTGCCAAACCTATCTCGGCTGATCCGGCTGCGACGAAAACCGGAGTACAGGAGCCCGAGTGTATCACCTCCCGCAAGCCTCGCTTTATCTCATCAGCAGTCAGCTCTTCGCCTTCCAGGTACTTTTCCAGGAGGGCGTCCTCACCCTCCGCAGCTGCTTCGATTAGCTCCATGCGGGTGGTGGCTACACTGTCCGCATATTCACCTGGAATATCCTGGACTGTTTTCCCATCCCCCACGTAAACCTTCTGGGTAAGCAGATCGATCACCCCTTTGAAATCCTGCTTCTCGCCCCACGGCAGTTGTACTAACACCAGGCGTGTCTCAATGATCGACTGCAGCGACGCTACCGCCTTTTGGAAATTGGCGTTATCGCGATTCATTTTATTTATTACGATAAACCGAGGCAGCTTGAATTGCTCGCAGTAGTTGAGGGCGATCTCGGTGCCAACTTCTGCACCTGCCACCGAGTCGACCAGCACAAGCGCACCATCGGCAACTCGCAAGGCTGAAATCACCTCCCCGATGAAATCCGTATAACCCGGTGTATCCAGCAGGTTAATCTTGTAATCTTTATACTCGACGGGGAGCAGTGAGGTGGACAATGAAATCCCCCGGCGGTGTTCTTCATCTTCAAAATCAGAAACGGTTGTCCCGTCTTCTATTCTCCCCAGGCGCGTCGTCGCTCCCGTAAAATGAAGGAAAGCTTCCGCCAACATAGTTTTTCCGGAATTGCTGTGTGATGCAAGCGCGATATTACGAATGCTCTCAGTAGTGTACTCTTTCATTGAAAATCCTTCCTAAGGTGGACAAATTCTAGCAGCAATTGATTTTAAGGTATCTCTCTGTACTTGTCAAAGCGAAAATGACAATTAGCCAGATTTCGCTTCCAGCAGAAAACCTTAACCTCGGTTAAAATCGGGGGCAATCGATAAGGCTCTCAGGACAGTAATGGATATCAATCTTACTTGACAAAATTCATGCTGCGCAAATTATTCTTCTATCTTGCCTACTACCGCCATCCTCCATGGGACACTGGTATATCACCTCCTGAGCTGATGGATTATATAGAAACGAATCCCCCCGGTAGAGCGCTTGATGTCGGCTGTGGCTCCGGAACAAATGCAATTACCTTGGCAGGCAATGGCTGGCAGGTAACGGGAGTAGATTTTACTGCCAGCGCGATCCGAGCTGCAAGACGTAAGGCGCAAGCACTTGGTGTAAAGGTAGATTTTCGCGTGGATGACGTAACCCGACTGGCGAGCGTGTCCGGTATCTTCGACCTGATCCTGGATATTGGTTGCCTGCATGGTCTATCCCAAAGGGGGAAGGAGGACGCAATCGAGCGCATCGCACGCTTGCTCGCTCCCCAAGGCGTTTATCTGCTGTACGCATTTATCGCCCAACCGGGGGGATCGGAATTTGGCCTGTCAATGGCTGATCTAGAAAACCTATCCACCCGGTTTGATCTGTTCAAGCGTGTTGATGGATTTGAGCGGGGTGAGCGCCCCTCAAGCTGGTTTACTTACCGGAATAAATCCGGAAATGATCTAATTAAAGGTGTGTCATGAATTCTGACGGTAAAATTATTTTGTTTCTATTCCTGGATGGCGTCGGATTGGGTCTCGACGATGCTCACACCAATCCTTTTGTCCGGGCTTCTATGCCGCATTTGACGTCGCTGCTTGGCGGAAGGAAGCTGGTGGCGTCATCTGTCCCGTTCTTGGGGGAGCGCGCCAGCCTCCTCTCCTTAGACGCCGGCCTCGGTGTAGGAGGTCTTCCCCAGTCCGCTACTGGACAGGCAGTACTGCTCACTGGACAAAACATTCCCGCAGCGATCGGCTATCACTATGGCCCTAAACCCAATGAGCCTATCGCCGCCTATCTGCGCAATGGCAACCTGTTCAGCCAGCTGGCCGCGCGAGGTCGAAAATCGGCCTTCTTGAACGCCTACCCGCCGCGCTACTTTGAAGCTATCCAATCCGGCAAGAGGATATACTCTGCCATCCCGCTAGCAGCGACCAGTGCCGGTTTGAGATTGAAATCAAGCGATGATCTGCTGCGCGGCACGGCGCTAGCAGCTGATTTCACAGCCCAAGGGTGGCACGACCACCTAGGCTTGACCAGCACGCCGGTATTCCCCGCTTATGCAGCCGGTCAGCATCTCGCCCGTCTGGCTGGCGAGTACGATTTCTCATTTTTTGAATACTGGCTAAGTGACTATGCGGGTCACCATCAAGATATGGATCAGGCTGTAGAGCTTCTCGAAACCTTCGACCAGGTGCTGGGTGGTCTCACCGAGAGCTGGGATGATACCCTGGGCTTGATCCTGATTACATCAGATCACGGTAATTTAGAGGATTTGAGCACCCGCCGGCACACTCATAACCGTGTTCCTGCGCTCGTTATTGGCGCGAAACCATTACGCATCCAGCTCTGCGCCAATCTGCATTCATTGCTAGACATAACCCCTTCGATCCTGGCTTTTTACGATGCTTGATTGGGCGGGGAAGGGTTTATAATAATCATGTGGGGATTGGTCGTTTTGAGAGGAACATCCACAAAACTAATACTCTGTCCAGTGGATTGTGTCGATTTCACCTTCGTCCCAGGAGTATCTCGTGCCGGAAGTCGCCATTGTAACCGATAGCTGCGCCAGCATCCCGGAAAATATGCTGGCATCGCTTAATATCCATTGGGTGCCTTACTACATCCATCGCGGTAGTGAAGTGTTGCGCGATCTATCTACTATCCAACGCGACGAATTTTACCAATGGCTGCCTACAGCCAGAGAGCTGCCGACCACCGCCAGCCCTGGTCCTGGCGACTATTTGACGATGTACGAGAAGATCGCTAAAGATGAGGGCACGACTGAAATCATCAGCATCCACATGACATCCAAAGGCAGCGGGGCGTACCAGGCGGCTAAGGCTGCTCAATCCATCGCTCGAGAGACACTTCCAAACCTGCACATCGAGGTAGTGGATACCCTCAATGTTTCCATGTGCCACGGTTGGATGGTGATCGAAGCAGCCCGCGCAGCCCTTGCAGGCAAATCCCTGAATGATGTGATCGATGTGGTTATTAAATTGATCCCCATCACACGCATGCTCCAAACCGCTGATACCCTCAAATATCTGTATATGGGTGGGCGGATTGGCAAAGCTAAACATCTTGTCGGTACATTACTTAATATCAAACCATTAATCAGTATGGAAGATGGGGTAATTGTGGCTTTTGGGCAAGCGCGTAGCCGCAACCGCATCTATCAGATGATGGTAGAAAAAGTCGAAGCGGCTGTTGGTTACATGGGAAAAATCAAGATCGCTTACGTACACGCCGCGGCTGTTGAAGAGGTGGAGAAAATAAAAGCGCTGATTGAACAGCGGTTGATCTGTGTCGAGACGATTATGACCGAGCTGTCCCCAGCCTTAGGCGTCCACACCGGACCAGGGACAGCTGGATTGTGTTATTACCCGGTTACAGAGTAGAAGAAATCATCTCAAAAAGTTAGTCGGGGTGTATGCGACGGCTTTACCGCCACATACACCCCAAAACCTCCTGTTTTTAAGATAGCCTCCAGTAGAATCTGTCAGGTTTAGCCCGACGCCGATTCCTTGTGCTGGCGCACCAGCTCTCGGCGTAAGATCTTCCCTACAGTAGTCTTAGGAAGTTCACTGCGGAACTCGACCTGAGTTGGAATCTTGAATTTAGCTAAACGATCTGTACACCAGTTCTTTACATCCTCCTCTGTGAGTGTTTCACCAGGTTTAACCACAACCCAGGCTTTGACGGTTTCCCCGCGGTATGGATCGGGGATGCCTGCCACACCTACATCAAGGACTTTCGGATTGGTAGCAATTACTTCTTCTACCTCACGCGGCCAGACCTGGTAGCCTCCGGGCTTGATCAATTCCTTCTTTCGATCAACAATATAGAAATATCCATCCTCATCCATCCTGGCGATATCCCCGGTATATAGCCAACCATCACGCAGTGCATTGATTGTCTCGGTAGGCATATTGTGATATCCCTTGAACACCTGGGGACCTTTCACCACCAGCTCACCCACCTCCCCTGCTGGCAGTACCGTCACTTCATCATCCAGGCTCACAATGCGCGCATCCACGTCAGGAAGCGGCATACCAATCGACCCGGTACGGTTCTCGCCCTTAAGAGGATTGCAGTGTGTGGCGGTCGGCGCTTCAGAAAGCCCATATCCCTCAAACACCACGCCCCCGGTCACCGCTTCGAATCTCTCCTTGGTCTCGCGTAGGAGCGGGGCAGAACCGGAGATGCACGCCTTGATCGAGCTGAGATTGAACTTGCCCGCCAGCACTTCTGGATGGTTGTTGATCGCATTGTATAGCGTCGGTACACCGGGGAAAATCGTGGTTTTGTACTTCTGGATGTTTTCAAGTACATCCGCTAGATCCCTCGGATTTGGGATCATCACCATCGAGGCCCCAGTAACTATTGAGAACAACATCCCCGCCACCATACCGTACACGTGAAAGAGGGGGATCGCCATCAAGGTAACTTCCTTGCCCTCCTCTGCGTCTACAAACCAAGCCCGGATTTGCAGGGCATTGGCTACTAAATTGCGGTGCAGAGCAATTGCACCTTTAGAGGTCCCGGTAGTCCCACCGCTGTACTGGAATAGGGCTACATCATCTGGGCCGATAGCTAGCTTTGGGCGGTCCTCTGCTTTATGCCGGTTGATCAGATCCTGCATCCAGATATCATCCTCGGCTAGCTGAACGCGAAATCCGCCTTTCTTTTCTTTTGCCAGGGTAAATAAGAAGGATAGAATGGGTGGAAGAGATTCTTTTAGATTGGTAACCACCACAGTTCGGATCTTCGACTTTGGCTGCACCTGTTTCACCAGGTTGTAGAAATTACTCATTACCAGCATGATCTCAATGCCGGCGTCATTGACCTGGTGCTCGATCTCAGGCGGCGTGTATAACGGATTTGTCGCCACAACCACACCGCCTGCCTTGAGAATGGCAAAATAGGCGATCACAAATTGAGGAGTATTGGGCATGAAGATACCCACCCGGTCGCCTTTCTTGATGCCCACATCGACCAGCCCAGCCGCCAGACGATCGGTGATCTCATCCATCTCCTTGTAGCTGATCTTTGCCCCTTTGAATATCGTGCACGCTGAATCCGGATATTTTCGCGCAGTTTGTTCCAGAAGTTGGAACAAAGCCACCTCCGGATAGTCGATATGTTGGGGTACACCCTTGTCGTAGTTCTTGAGCCATGGTCTATCATCCATCTCCGCCTCCTTTGACAATTGTTCGGCCCGAATAGGGGTTAACACTGTAAAAATAGTATAGATTCATCTGATCAGAATGTCAATTATCAAATGGAAATTTGCTTACAATCAGAGGCAGAAAATGGTCGTCATAGGCCGGTCCAATACAACTTATCGATTGCCTGATATGGGTAGATGCAATCGCCAGGGACTATTGCCTTTTTTGTTGTACCAGGAGTAGAATTCTGCCCAGTTTAAATGCTATAGCTACGAAGTTCAGGAGGTAAGTGTGGGTGTTTGGGTGGGTGCTGCCCGCCCAAACACCCACTTCCTCCCTCCACTGCGTAAGTCCTATGCTATCGAAGGAGAAGGGTATGAATAGTTTCTATATTCCCGAGAGTGCCATGACGATCGTGGCGCATCCGGATGATATCGAATTTACCTGCGCTGGGACAATCGCTCGCTGGCTACAGGCAGGCGCTCGCATTGCTTACGTGCTGTGCACCAGCGGTGAAGTTGGGATTGCAGAAAATGGGATGAGTAAAGCCCGCGCCACAGAGATCCGTGAAGCGGAGCAGCGCGCTGCCGCTGAGGTCGTGGGCGTCGAGGATGTTGTCTTCTTAAGAGAGCCGGATGGGATGCTGCAGGCGACCATTGAATTACGCAAGAAATTAGTTCGTGAGATCAGGCGCTTCAGGCCCGAGGTAGTTATCTGCGGAGATCCAACAATTGTATGGGCGGGTGATGACTATATCAATCATCCTGACCACCGGGCTGCTGCCACTGCCGCTCTCGATGCAGTCTTTCCTGCAGCAGGACAGCCCAACCTCTTCGAGGAGCTTGCAGAAGAGGGTATCACTGCTTTCAAACCACGTAAGGTCTATGTAACAGGCTGGAACCAGACCGATCTGTATGTGAACATCAACGACACAATCGATCTAAAAATCGCAGCTTTACGCGCCCACAAATCCCAGATGAGGGATTGGGATCCGGCGCCAAGAATTAAGGAATGGGCCGCCGAACGAGCGCGTGGAAAAGAAATGGTGTATGCCGAAGCTTACCGCGTTGTCACCCTGGTCAATGATGAAGACTGGGAAAAAACGCATGGTCAGGTGCAATAGATAACCGTCAATTTAATCCATACCATATCGTTGGAGAGCTGCATCCAGGATCATATTGACCAGGAAAGTGTGTTCCACCCCCTCTGCAGCCGCTTCAATGACCAGGTCTGAATAACCTTGTGCCAGACCGGGCAGGGGATTGATCTCCAGGATATACGGTGTCAGGTTATCATTGACATCTAACCGGAAGTCTACCCGGGACACATCCAGCGCCCCGGTAACCCGGAAGACAGCCGCAGTAAGCCAGTTCAGCTCATCGACCATATCGTCATCCAGCGGGGCGGGGCAGATGTAATCCAGCTCTTTTGCCATTTCGACTTTTAGGCGATTACTGTAGACGACATCGCTATCTTCAAAAGGCGCCAGATTGACTTCCAAGGGTGGGAAGAAACGCAAGCCCGCCTGCACGCGAGGCGAGCTCTCGTCCGCCGGGAGGCGGCGGGCCACCGGACCGATCAAATTACCCACCACTCCTACAGTCACCTCGCGACCTTCGATATACTTTTCTACCAATGCTGGCTGCTTGTAGCGCTCCAGTATTTGATTGACCTGCTCGCGCAGTTCGTCAAGATTATTGACAATAGATTCGCGCGACACGCCCATCCCAGTGCCTTCCCGGCTCGGTTTTACAAACAACGGGAATGTCATGTCGTTATTAAGCGGTTCATCCACTCGTTCGAAGGTCTGGAAATTGGGGGTGGGCAGTCCATGATAATACAGCACGCGTTTTGTCATCGGCTTATCCAATGACAAAGCCAGGGTCAGCACCTTCGAGCCAGTGTATGGGATGCGAAGCATCTCCAGGATGGCTGGTACCTGTGCCTCGCGGGAATCCCCGAAATGAGCTTCGCAAATATTAAAGCAAATATCCGGTTTGAATTTTCGGATCGTGTCAAAAAGAGTGATATCCCCCTCTAGAAATTCACTGTAATGCCCGCCAGCTCGAATTGCATTGACGAGCGCTTCGACGGTTTGTTCAGTATCCAGATCATCCCAGCGGTCTTCTGGCATGCCATCGTATCTTGGAGCGTTGATCTTTAAATTTGCCAGGACAGCAACTTTGTATTTCTTCATGAAATACTACTCCTATCGAACCGTGTATGCTCACCAGCTCCCCCGGGCTCTTCCGGGAGCTTATCGCTGATCCGCTATATTTTACATGTTTCCGACAAAATGGGAGATAAATGAGGCCCTATGGGATAAGTCGAGCTGCAACGCCGGCAGACTCGCTAGAATCTGCAACGCTGATAGAACTGGACAGATTACGCACCTTGAGCCTTCAGTCACCCTGATCAGAAGTCTCACGACTGATTTCGATCGAGCTGCGCAACGAGCTTAAGATATTCAGTAGCGATTCCATTACATCATCAAATTCCATATTGCTGTCGCTACCCGTGAGCCATTCATGCTTGATCTTATCCAGGGCAAGACCGGCTTTAATTCGTATACGATTGAATTGTTCTGCTGTACGGGGATCATTTGTGGCAGATAGTTCCTGCCGCTGCAGATAGCGCATCAATCGTTCGATCTCCGCTTCCGCGTCTAAGATCCTTTTTTGCTCTTGAGAAGCCCATTGGAGAGCCTGCTCGATTTTACTGGCTTGCGTCTGATAGCTTGCTGCCAGCTCGCCGTAACGCCGCACAGCCCAGATGGCTCGGACTTGCTGTGTTTTCATCGCAGCCCATTGCGTCTCTAGCTGCTCGATGATACGCTGCTGCTCCAAAATATCCACATCTGTAGCAGGCCATGAGCGTCCTTCAGGCAGCTGCCGTCTGGCATGCGTCAGCAATTCCAGAGTCCTATCTCTTTGTTTTTGGGCATGTTGCACGGCATCTGTGAGGGGCGTCTCAACAAGCTCTTCAAGTTCCTGCTGAACAGCCACACATTCCTGCCAGGTATTGCTGCACCGCTGCATTTCACCGACGACGTCTTCAAGCGACAGATGAAAGGTGGGTGTGGTCTGCCCTTGAGGGGAGCGCTGTACATTGATCGTCTCCAGCCTTTTGGCTTTTTCTATCGCCGGATCCTCGAGAACGGCATACTCTCGCATCTTCTCGAGCTTTGCAGCTATCCCACGCTGTCTCTGCAGAATATCCTGGTTAAGCTGTTCCAGCCACCGATTCGCACGGGCATCCAATTCGTCGATTACCGCCTTTGTCTGGCTGGCTTTCTTCTCCACCAGATCGCTCTGCGGCTGGCCCAAAACCTGGCTCTGTCTTTCTAAGGCTTGCCGCATACGCTCCAGCTCTCCAGCGGCTATGCCTTTCAAGAAATTGTTGCTATTGACCAGCCAGGAGATCTGGTGAAACTGGTTACGAGCGGTGCTCAGTTTATCTCTGGCTTCCTTCTCCGTATTCTGGATCAATCGCAAGCGGGTTTCTATCTCATCTGCTCGTTCATGCAGGGTCTTATAACCACTCAGCAGGTTACTGACATCTGCCAGGGACGATCTGATCTCGGATTCTTGTAGCGATTGGGTTGAATCCGCGGGAATTATGGCCTGGTATCTGGTCGACAAATAACGGATATCCTCCATAAATGTGGCAACCGACATCTTCCGGGACCAGTTATCCGCATGATAGACTGCCACCTCCCCCGCAAGCTCGGTTGCCCGCTGGCACCACCCTGGTAACTGCTGGATCACTTCACCCTCCAGAAATTCCACCAGCTCACTATGCTGCGTGGAGATCTCCCAGCAGTGGTCCGACAACTCTATTAGTCGCTCTCGCAAATGACTGGCTTTGTCCAGGCTTGGGTTAATGTCCATGACCGGACGCGGTTGGTTGGCTTCACCGAGCGTCGAGATCTGTTTGTTGAGCTCTCGAAATGTCGAGCGGCTCTGGTCCCACACAACGGGGTACTTCGGGCTTTTCGCCAACCCGGTGATCAAACCGGATAGGTCCTTCTGAATCTGTGTCATCTCAACAATGAGTAGAGACAGGGATGTATGCTGGCGGAGACCGCGCCGGATACCCCCTCCAACCTCGATCGCCGCTTGCGATGTTCGCTCAATCTCCTCGTCAACCAATGGGATACTGGCTACATCCAGCCTTGAAAGGGTCTCGGTAATCGCACCCGCTAGCGTTTCCATCGATCTAATCTGTTCGCTCTGTTCCGTAACGATTAAATTACCCGGCAGGCTGGAAAGGATATTTTTTGCCCGGACAACCTGCTGCTGCATTTGCGTCGCTCTGGCTGAAAGCGCCTGGTAATCCTGCTCCCATTTAATCAAACGTTTTTGTAGATCTTCGAGAATAGGACGTACCTCAGTCACAATCCCGTAGACCGTACTCACGGATTCTTTTGTGGCTTGAGTGCTAATCGAGGCTTCGTCGGCGATAAAAAAATACCTGGGCACCAAATCGAGAGAGTCGATTGCCTTTTCTTCCTGTGCGGCAGCGCTTTCGAATTCGACTCCGGTTAGCTTATGATCCCCCAGGAACTCCATCAGACGGCGCACTTCCTTTTCAAGCTCCAGCACCTGTCTGGCTTCGACTGCCACCAGCCAGGCCTGGCGGTTTATTTCTCCGAGCCGGTCTCTTGCATCCTTTACCAGGCCATCTAAATCCGTTATATTCTTGACCAAGTAACCGGCTTCCACTCGCAGCTGGTACCAGGTATACCAGTAAAATGGTGCTCCCAGCACTTTCTGCCATGTACGAAAGCGCATCCTGTGGATGCGATCTTGGATAGTGATGTAGTCTTTCTTTAGAGCAACTAAATGATTTGCGATGGAGTCCAGGTGGCGTTGGATTACGACAGCCAGGGTCCCATACGGAGGGCGATCATCAGGCGAGTAGGGTCGCAGGTCAGCCGCAATCTCCTTACATTCGAGCTGAACATGTTTAAAACCAGGGACCACCTTACGCAGCCTGGCATGCAGCTGCCGCTGCCAGATACTCACCAGGATGAACACACCAAGCCAGATGACCAGCAGGAGAAGTGGGACAACCCACCATCCCAAATATTTCTCTAGCCCGTCTAAGATGTCCATGGAAAAATTATACCTTCTACGCGCTTTGCTCTAACCATATCCGTATTCTGGTTTCGACATCCTCAGAAGTGCCGTCGGTCACCATAAACCAATCGATCTTGGCATCGTCTGCCTTGAACCAATTAGCCTGTCTGCGCACCAAAATACGGGTCTTGCGCATCATCTGTATGGTTGCGTCATGTAAAGTGGTCTTACCTTGCAGGTAATCAATGATCTCGCGGTAACCGATGGCAGACATCGTCGGCAGGTCGGGTGCATACCCCTTTGCCAGCAGTCCCCTGACTTCTTCCACGAAGCCGTGGGCAAGCATCTCTTGGATACGTGCATCGATGCGTGCATATAACTCCGGGCGTGAGCGTATCAGTCCGATTTGCAGGATGTGGTAACGCGGCGTTGTACGAGTTTTCTGAGCAGAAAAGCGCTCGCCTGTGCTGAAAATGACTTCCAACGCCCGTATGGTCCTCCGGACGTTGCGCCAATCGATGTGGGCCGCCGCGGTCGGATCCAGAACAACTAATCGGCGATGAAGCTCTTGCGGGCCGAGCTCCTCAGCCCAGGCTGCCAGGACTGTGCGCAGCTCGTGATTCGGCTGCACCATCGGCACCTGCCACGCGTCTGTAACCGCACGCACATACTGCCCCGTCCCTCCGACCAGGATCGGCAACCCTCTTCCCGAATGGATATCGTCAATAGCCTCCCAGGCGAGCTTTTGGAAGACCGCCAGGCTGAGCACTTGGTCCGGTTCGGCGATATCGATCAGGTGATGCGGCACGTGCGCGCGTTCGTCTTGGGAAGGCTTGGCCGTTCCAATATCCATGCCGCGGTAGAACAGTCTTGAATCAGCCGATATAATCTCCCCGAACAAACGCTCAGCAACCTGGATAGCAATTTGGGTTTTCCCAGCCGCTGTTGGACCGACAATAACCACCAGCGGCTTTAACCCCTCCTGGGGATGATCATATCCTGAGCGATCAGACTGCTCGGTTGAGCACATTTTCAAAGTGGACTATATGAGGCGGTTGATCCAGGTGAGATTTTTCAATCGCAATCGCATCGATACGCCAATCACCTGCCAGCTCAGGGTGAGATTGCAGGTAAGCCTGGGCGGAGGCGAGCAGATGTTCCAGCTTGCGTGGTGTAATCGCCTCTTCCGGGTAGCCAAAACGGGTAGATGTCCGGGTTTTCACTTCGACGAACACAGTCACTCCCTGGCATTGTGCGACCAGATCGATCTCACCGTATGGGGAATGAACATTGCTCTCTAAGATCGCATAACCTTGCCTGGCAAGATACTCGGCTGCCTGTCTTTCTCCCCAAGACCCCAATCCCTTCTTTCCAGTCACGGGCTTCTCCATCGATCGAGCAAGCGGTTAATGCGCACGATCCAACTGCGCTTTCGCCCGGCATTCGCGGTGATCACCTTCTGATAGCTCTCAAGCATGAGATGGACTGTGCGTTCGATTGCATATTGTTCCGCGGATTGATAAGCCTGAGCTCCCATTACTTTGCGCTTGTCATGGTCGATGGCTAGGCGTACCATTTTAGCGGTGAACCCGGCGATATCCGCCTCATCCCTCAGCAGCAGACCGGTGACTCCATCTTCAATTGTATCTCCTACACCAGGGGATTGGATCCCCAATATCGGTAAGCCGGCAGCCATTGCTTCAATTACCGATAGAGGATGCACCTCGGTCACAGAAGCGGTTACAAACGCGTTGCCCATCGCCAGGTAACCCGGTAATTGCAGATATGGTACCAATCCCGTAAAGCGCACGCGGGAATCCAAACCCCATTCTGACACCATGTTCTGCAGGGATTCCCGCTCTGGTCCTTCGCCGATCAGCATCAGATCAATCCCATCGAACGCCTGGGCTAGTCCTCGAAAGGCCTGGAGCAAGAAGGTAAGGTTTTTCTCCGGTCCCAACCGCCCAACATACATAAAAATTACATCCTCCTGATTGAATCCAAAGTCTTCTCGCCTATGGACTTCAGCAGGGGAACGGAATGGCTTAATATCGACGCCATTCGGGATCACAGCAATTTCCGAATCGACCCCGAACTTTATCAACACATCTTTCATTCCAGCGGATGGCGCAATGGTCAGGTCAATCGAGCGGCAGAAAGTCGGTAAAAAGGCCTCCATCGCAGTTTCGCTGATGATATCCGCGACGGCAGGCAGGTATGCCTGTGCATACAGATCATAGCGGGTATGGTTGGTAAATACGATGGGAATCCCACGACCGCGGCAGTAGCTGACTGCTAGTGTGCCGCTGAGAAATGGATGGTGAACGTGGGCTACATCCATCGTTTGCAGGATTTGGCGGGCCGCTTTGCTGTAGCGCAGGTTGAAGTGGAATCCGGTATCCAGGATAGGGATACCTTGCGACCTGATGATGTTGGCTTCCTCATCCCTGTATGTTTCGTCGCGAGTGGACGATTGAAAAGTGAAAACGTAGACTTCGTGTCCCAGCTTTTCAAGATAGCTCTTGTTTTGGCTGATAAAGTTCGTCACTCCGCTGATATGCGGCTTATAGATATCTGCCATCATTCCGATGCGCATCATTTACCTCGATCGAAACTGGAATTAATATCCCAGATATTCCAAATTTTTCGCTAACAAATACCACGCTGACCATGTCATATACTAACATTAGTAAATAAAAAGTCAAGCAGCAAACCAACCAACTATCGTCGTTTCAGGGCGCTTGGCAGCCGCGACAGACAGGGGTACAATCCAGGCGTGCTAAGACCTCGTCACCTGCCCAATGTGGATCGGTTAAGTGTGTTAGCGGCTGCGATCCTGCTGGCATACGCCATGGCAAGGTTTATTAATTTTCCCGAACAGGAGATCGAGCTATCTATGCTTGGGATCTACCTGCCAATTTTGATCAACGTCCACACCGTGATTGCCTTTTTGGTTGCTGGTCTTACCGCTGCAGGTGCCGATTGGCTATTGCGTGACCATCCTCTAATTTCCAGTCACAGCTCGATCGAACATTGGCTGCTGCCGGCACTGACTGCCTGGGTGATCGGTTACCCTCTCTTCCAGCTGCCCCTCAGCTTTCTCTGGTGGGCTGGTTTTATCTTGGGAGGTACTCTCCTGATGCTGGTGCTGGTGGCAGAGTACATTGCGGTAGATCCAGATGATGTCCGCCAGCCGGTAGCTGCCGCCGGTTTGGTTGCCCTGTCGTTTGCCTTATATCTCATACTTGCGATTGCCATGCGATTCGGAGGCGCCAGGCTTGTACAGATCCTACCCGCACTCACCCTGGCAGCCTGGTTGGTGAGCCTGCGAACTTTTCACCTGCGCATGCATGGCCGGTTTGCATTCATCCAGTCAGGCATTATTGCTTTTGCCTCCGCACAGATTACAGCCGGTCTACATTACCTGCCGCTCTCCCCGGTCAGCTTTGGTTTATTACTTCTCGCCCCTACCTACAGCTTGACCAGTCTGATCGCCAACCTGGCAGAAGAAATCCCATTCCGGCAGGCGATCGTTGAACCAGCACTGGTTTTCCTGATATTATTAGCCTCGGCTCTTTGGCTGCGATGATCCCGCCCGGAACCAATAATCTTACAATACCGGAACATGTGTGGGAGCAATTATGCCGGCACGTGGATCAATGCCTGCCTGAGGAAGCGTGCGGTTTGTTAGCCGGTACCGATCGGCGTGTAGAAATTGCTTTCCCGGTCACAAACAGCCTGCACAGCCCGGTGCGCTACCGAATGGATCCCAAGGAGCAGCTGGCATCTTTTCTGACCATTGAAGAAAGGGGACTGGACCTGCTGGCAATATTCCACTCTCATCCCAAAGGACCAGAATATCCCTCTCCGACAGACCTTGCAGAAGCATTCTATCCGGATTCAGCCTACTTGATTCTATTTCCCAGCCATGAGAACTGGGGAGTGCGAGGCTACCATATCACGCCTGAAGCAGTTATTGAGATCCATATTGTGATTACAGGAACTCAGTAACCCGGCAAAGGATTGCGTGTTTTTCATCAATGAAAGGAATCCAATTTCGAGGAGGCGGTCACTGATTTGAGATGTTTGCACCAATTCTTGTGCTCATAATTGCTTATATTGTCGGCTCCATCCCCTTTGGTTTAATTATCGTACGCATGAAAACCGGAAGAGACATCCGCAGTATCGAGAGCGGCAGAACTGGCGGTACAAATGCCATGCGCGCGGCCGGCTTTTGGGCAGGGATATTTACTGCCCTCTGTGACATCCTTAAATCATTTGGCTGTGTTTACCTGGCGCGAGCGATGGTGCCCGGAAACCATTGGGTAGAGGTACTCGCCCCCGCCTTGGCTGTTGTTGGGCACAATTATTCGATTTTCTTAACCGAGCGAACTGAAAGCGGGAGCATCCGCTTGAGAGGTGGAGCGGGTGGCGCTCCGACGGTTGGCGGCGCGCTGGGGCTATGGTTTCCAATGGTGCTGTTTATCGCACCGATCGGCATCGGTATCCTGTATTTTATTGGCTACGCCTCACTCGCCACACTGAGTGTGCCCATCATAGCAACGCTGGTTTTTGCCTATCGTGCATACATCGGCATTTCCCCTTGGGAATACGTGGCTTATGGGATTATCACTGCAATTATCCTGGCCTGGGCATTACGTCCGAATTTCCGCCGCTTAATCGCTGGCAACGAGCGCCTGGTTGGCTTCCGCGCCAGGCGGAAGAAACGAGAGACCACCGCGCAATAAAAAGGGCAGCCCTATCTATGACTGCCCTTTGCATGTGTTATTCTTCTTCGTCCTCTTCTTCATAATCATCGAAGTCCTCGTCTTCTTCATCCGATGCGAGAGGAAGCTCGCCAAACATCTGCCGGTAAAGGGCGATTAAATTTTTGCGGTGCAGCTCTTCGGATAAGCCCCCAATCAGCACCCTGCTTTTTCCGCAAGATTCCACCGAGATATCTTCCAGGATATCCATCGGGTATTTGCGCCTGGATGCCTTACGCACCGCCTTACGGATTTGGGACAGATAATTGAGGTTTTCCTTGATGTAGCCGTCAATCTCGCCGCGCAAGATGATATCCCCATGCCCTTGAACGATATTTTCAAGGCTCAGCTTGGCGATTTTTTTCAGAGAAGCAACCAGATCATCGATATTGCCATCCACGATATATGGCAGCGGCATGCAGGCGTCCCCGGAAAACAACACCCGGTCCTCGTCTACCAGGACTCCGATATTATCCATACAGTGCCCCGGGAAGGGGGTGAGAGATAGGTTCTTCTTCCCAACTCTTAAGCTAAGCTGCCCATCCTCAAAAGTGACCTGAGGAAGAATAATTTTAACATTGCGGAAAGTCTGGCTGTGCTTTCGAGCCGCCTCAAGGGAGGGCCTGCCTCGCTCTTCTAGCCAATTCCGGCACAACGAATGGGAGATGACGGTGGCACCCGGGAAAAAATAAGTCCCCCAGGAATGATCAGCATGGTAGTGGGTGTTAATTACATACCGTACCGGCACATTTAATTCCTGTTCAATAAAATCTCTTATTGCCAGGGTTTCTTCCGGCATTGCCAGGGTATCGATGACTACAGCCCAATTGGGTCCGATAACTGCACCAGCAGTGACCTGTGCATAAACGTCACTTTGAAATGAGTACACATTGTCGGCAACTCGTTCGCGTTGGATCATAATACCTTCCAATGGTTATAGGATGCTTGTGGAGGATAGCACAAAGCTGGGGCGAAAGTCAAGAAATATTAATCTTTTCACGACATTGGAATTGACCGGTCACAATAATCGGTATATAATCTCTTCTCACAACAGAATAAGAACCTATCCGGAAATTATTTTGGTAGTGTGCAAACACAATTTTCGGATAGATACTA
>CAZGIX010000049.1:0-26593 GCA_964525785.1 uncultured Anaerolineaceae bacterium | reverse complement strand
AACCTCCGTAAGGGTCTTTCACCCTCTAGTCAACGCCCATGCTGGGCGCACAACTACAGGAGCGACCCGACGGGTCGCTCCTGCCTCGATCATGCTCATCCACCCAGGGTTTCCTTGAGCCAGTCCAGAAAGCTGCGCTCCTGCGGCTTCACCTCGCTGCCCAGACTCTTGGCGAGCTGCTCGAACAGTCGCCGCTGGTCGTTGCTCAGGCGGGTGGGGATCTCCACATTGACTATCACCAGCTGGTCGCCGCGCCCGCTGCCGCGCAGGTGCGGCACGCCCTTGCCGCGCAGCCGCAGCACCTTCCCCGGCTGGGTGCCGGTCGGGATCTTCAGCTTGGCAGGCCCGTCCACGGTCGGAATCTCGACCTCCGCTCCCAGGGCTGCCTGGGCAATATTGATCTCCAGGTCGAGCAGGACATCGTTTTCCCTGCGGCGGAAATATTTATGCTGCTTCACCTGAATGGCGAGATACAGATTGCCGTTC
Source organism: uncultured Anaerolineaceae bacterium (assembly GCA_964525785.1). Taxonomy (GTDB): domain Bacteria; phylum Chloroflexota; class Anaerolineae; order Anaerolineales; family UBA4823; genus JAQBDA01. The sequence continues at coordinate 26,107 of CAZGIX010000049.1, read as the reverse complement.
GGCCCACCGTTCATACCGGGCTGTCCCTCTCCCGGCAGGCGGATCTGTGTGCCGTTATCCACTCCACCCGGTATGGAGACGATCTTCTTGCGGGTGCGCCGCTCCAGGCCGCGTCCCTGGCAAGTATGGCAGGGGGTGGCGATCGTCTCACCGGATCCATTGCAGGTTGGGCAGGTGGATACCTGCACCATCGAACCCAGGATCGTCTGCCGCACCTGGCGCACTTCGCCGTTCCCATTGCAGGTGGTGCAGCGCACCGGTGAAGTGCCCGGCTCTGCCCCCGAGCCGCTGCAGGTCGAGCAGACCTCATCCCGGGTGATTTCGATCTCTTTCTCAACCCCGAAGACCGCTTCCTCGAAGCTGAGCTCCATGCGGTACTGCAGATCTGCCCCGCGGTGCGGCGCGTTGCGGGCGCGCCGCGAGGTGCGCCCAAACCCGCCAAAACCGAACAGGTCGCCGAAAATATCGGCGAAATCGTTGAAATCGACGTTGAAGTCCGGCGCGCCGCCGGGCCCGCGCACGCCGGCATGCCCGAAGCGGTCGTAAGCCGAGCGGCGGTCGGGGTCCGAGAGCACGGCGTAAGCTTCGTTGATCTCCTTGAAGCGCTCTTCGGCGTCCGCTTCCTTATTCACATCCGGGTGATATTGGCGGGCCAGGCGCCGGAACGAGGCTTTCAGGTCATCGCTGGAAGCGTCTTTCGGCACGCCGAGGACTTCATAGTAATCGCGCTGCGTCATTCAAGCCAACCGTTAATCCTTAAAAGGTGATGCGTGCGCAGGCGCCTGCGCACGCATTCATCCGGATCAATCTAGATGTTGCGGTATTCCCCGTCGACCACATCCTCGCCCTCGGGTCCGGGCTGCGGTCCAGGTTGTGAGCCACCGTCCGCCGGGCCAGCTTCCGGTCCGGCAGCAGGACCAGCCTGCTGGTAAGCGGCGGCACCCACCTGGGATATTACCTGGTTGAGGGCGTCTGTCTCGCGGCGCATGGCCTCGGCGTCCTCGGCGCTCATCGCCTGGCGCACCTTTTCCGCCTGCTCATCTACCTTTGTGTGCAGGTCGGCGGGCACCTTGTCGCCCAGGTCGCGCAGCACCTTCTCCGCTGTGTAGACGGCACTGTCGGCCTGGTTGCGGTTCTCAATCAATTCCTTGCGGCGCCGGTCTTCATCGGCGTGCGCCTCGGCTTCCTTGCGCATGCGCTCCACTTCGCTGTCGTTCAAGCCCGAAGAAGCAGTGATGGTGATGTGCTGGCTGCGGCTGGTGGCTTTATCCATCGCAGTCACGTTGAGGATGCCATTGGCGTCGATATCGAAGGTCACCTCGATCTGCGGGATGCCACGCGGCGCGGGCGGGATGCCGTCCAGGATAAAGCGTCCCAGCGACTTGTTATCCGACGCCATCGGGCGCTCACCTTGCAGCACGTGAATCTCTACCTGAGACTGGCTGTCGGCGGCGGTGGAGAAAACCTGGCTCTTGCGGGTGGGGATGGTGGTGTTGCGCTCGATCATAGCGCTCGCTACACCACCCAACGTCTCGACCGACAGGGTCAGCGGGGTCACGTCCAGCAGCAAGATATCCTTGACCTCGCCGCCCAACACGCCTGCCTGAATAGCAGCGCCCACTGATACCACCTCGTCGGGGTTGACGCCTTTGTGCGGCTCTTTACCGAACAGCTTGCGCACCGCCTCTTGCACCGCCGGCATGCGCGTCATACCACCCACCAGCACCACCTCGCCAATCTTGGAGGGGTCAATGTCGGCGTCTTTCAGCGCCTGGCGCACCGGCCCAAGCGAGCGCTCCACCAGGTCGGCGGTGAGCTGCTCCAGCTTGGAGCGGGTGAGGGTCATCACCAGGTGCTTAGGCCCGCTGGCATCGGCGGTGATGTAGGGCAGGTTGATCTCCGTTTGCATCATGCTGGACAGCTCGATCTTGGCCTTTTCGGCGGCCTCTTTGAGGCGCTGTAGGGACTGCCGGTCCTGGCGCAGGTCGATGCCGTTCTCGCGTTTGAACTCGTCGGCGATATGGTCAATCACGCGCTGGTCGAAGTCGTCGCCGCCCAGGAAGGTGTCGCCGCTGGTGGAGCGCACCTGGAAGACGCCGTCGCCCACGTCCAGGATCGAGATATCGAACGTGCCGCCGCCCAGGTCGTACACGGCGATCACTTCGTCTTTCTTCTTATCCAATCCATAGGACAGCGAAGAGGCGGTCGGCTCATTGATAATGCGCAGCACTTCCAGCCCGGCGATCTTACCGGCGTCTTTGGTGGCATTGCGCTGGGCGTCGTTGAAATACGCCGGCACGGTGATCACCGCTTGCGTGACTGTTTCACCCAGGTAGGCTTCGGCATCCCGCTTCAGCTTGCCCAGGATCATGGCGGATATTTCCGGCGGAGAGTATTCCTTGCCGCCCAATACCACACGCACATCGCCATTGGAGGCCTGCGCCACTTTGTACGGCACGCGCGAAAGGGCGCGCTGCACCTCAGCATCGTTGAACTTGCGCCCCATGAAGCGCTTGATCGAAAAGACTGTGTTTTCCGGGTTGACCACCGCCTGGTTGCGGGCCACGCGCCCGATCAGGCGCTCGCCATTCTTGTTGATGGCTACCACCGACGGCACCAATCGCTCGCCCTCAGCCGATGGGATGACTACCGGCTCGCCGCCCTCCATCACCGCCACCACCGAGTTGGTCGTACCCAGATCGATTCCTATGATTCTTCCCATAATGATCTCCTTTAGATAATTCCTTCGAGTTTCTTTAGATTATCTTGCCACGCGCACCAGGGCCGGTCGCAAGACCTTATCCCCAATTGTGTAGCCATTTTTTACCACCTGGATGATTTGACCGCTTTCAAACTCATCCGAGTCTTCCTGTGTGATCGCCTCGTGCAGGTTTGGATCGAAATATTCACCCTGCGCATCCATCACTTTCACACCTTCAGCCTCCAGGATGGCGTAGAATTTGCGGTACACCAGATCGATGCCCTCCGCCCAGGCGCCGCCTTCTCCCCCCTGCGGGCGGTTCTTCAGCGCCCGGTCCAGATCATCCAGTACTTCCAGAAAGCGCTTGAAAATACTGGATGCCGCGGACTGGTAGGCCAAAGCCTGCTCGCGCTCGGTGCGTTTTTTATAGTTGGCGAATTCCGCTCGCGAGCGCTGCCAGCCATCCAGGTATTCGTCGGCTTTGCTGCGCAAATCCTCGATCTCCTGCTGCAAGGCTTCCACATCGATTTCAGGGACGCCCTCCAATACTTCTACCTGCTCATTTTCTCTATCATCAGTGTGCATATCTTGTGCCTTTTTCTTTTTCGTCATTTTTTCATTGCTCCCAAGTTTTTTACTCGCTGTGCAGATCCACCACCATGTCGCTGAGCAGCCCCGCCACGAAGCGCACGGTCGAGATCGTACGCCCGTACGCCATGCGGATCGGGCCGAGCACCCCCAGCGCGCCGGTCGCAATGCCGGGGACGCCGTAGCGCGCCAGCACCATCGAGCAGTCGCTCAGCTCCTCCCAGGTCCCTTCCCCACCGATCAGCACCTGTACGCCGCCTACATTGGCAGTCAGGACCGTGCGGGTGAGCAGGTCTTCCAGCAAAGAACGCTCTTCCAGAATGCGCATCGCCTTGCGCGCCACTTCCATCTCGGCAAACTCGGGTTCCGCCAGCACATGGGTCAGCCCATCGCGGTAGACCTCGCCGCCTAGTACGTCGCCCGAGCGGCGCATCTCATCCCCGATCAGCTTGAGCACCTCCTGTTCGAGGACATCCAGCTGGACGGAGAGCTCCGCCAGCTTATACGCATCCAACCCCTGACACAAGCTGTTGATCGTGTTGGCTGCCATCGACAGGCGCTCTTGAGCAACCGGCTCAGCCAGCGCCAGCATCTGCTGGCGCACATCTCCGCCCGACAGCACCAGGACCATCAGCACCTGCCGCCCGTAGGTGGCAATTAGCTCCAGGTGCTTGAAGAGCGCCTGCTCCGGGTGCGGGGCAGTCACCAGCGAGGCCCCCTGGGATTGGTGCGCCAGCACTGAAGCCGCCAGGCGCATCCAGCGATCCACATCCTGTCCGGCCTGGTAGAACTGGTGAGCGATGGTCTGCTTGGTGGTGGGGGGCAGGTCGGTATGACCCATCAATTGGCGCACAAAATAGCGGTAGCCCTCTTCGGTGGGCACCCGTCCGGCGGAGGTGTGCGGCTGGCGCAAATAGCCCAATTCGGTCAGGGCGACCAGCTCATTGCGCACCGTAGCCGAGCTCACGTCCAGGTCGTACTTCTGCACCAGGTGCGCCGAGCCAACCGGCTGAGTGGCCTCGATGTAATCACGGATGACCAGGGCCAGGATCAGTCTTTGCCGTTCTGTCAATCTAGTCATACTATTCCTGTCTGAATTAGCACTCTCGATGCGAGAGTGCTAAAAACACGAGTACCATCATACCATGCCGGGGGTAGATCGTCAAGAAACCACCCCTCCCGTGTCTGTGATTCTGATACAGGATTAACAGAGCTTACGCAGCTGCTGCAGCGCCCCGGTGAAATCTTCCGGGTAGGGCGCTTCAAAGCACAGCGATTCCCCACTGATGGGATGGCTCAGCTCCAGGCGCCAGGAGTGCAAACCGACGCGCCCGATCAAGGCAGGGTCATCGGTTGACTGGTCGTGAAAGCCGGGCTGCAGATCGGACAGAAACAGTCCCTTGCTCGCCCCGTACAACCTGTCGCCTAGCAGGGGAAATCCCAGCGCCGACAGGTGAGCGCGGATCTGGTGGGTGCGCCCGCTGAGCGGCGTAGCTTGCAGCAGGCTGTACATCCCAAAGCGCTCCAGAACACGCAGCTCCGTGCGCGCAGGCTTGCCGTGTTCGTTATCCACCCGCGTGCGGTGGTCGGCGTCTGGACGCAGCGCCAGGTCGACGGTGGTACTTTCCCAGGGCGGCTCGCCCACCACCAGGGCATGGTAGACCTTGTTCACCCGGTGAGCGTCAAACTGCATGTTCAGGTCCCGGTGCGCCCGGGAGCTGCGCCCCAGCACCAGGGCCCCGCTAGTCTCGCGGTCCAGGCGGTGCACGATCCACAGCCGCCCGTAGAGCGGCTCGAGCAGGCTCCTGACGTGCGCGGCTTCCCGGTCGTAGCCGTCCGGCAGGGTTGGAAGCCCGGCGGGCTTGTTGATTGCCAGCACAGCCGCATCAACCCACAACACCAGCTGTTCTGCTTCGGGTTTCATGGCGATTTAACAGGGATATACAGGATGCCAGGATGGAGATTAAATATAACAAGGATAAAAAGGATAGAAAGGATATCTGGAGTCTTTTCCAATCCTTTGCATCCTTTCTATCCTTGTTAAGAATTTCGCACTTCAGGAGTAATCGGGTGTGTTTGGGCGGGCTACGCCCGCCCAAACACACCCATCTACCCCACAACTGCGTAAGCCCTACTCGTTTTAGATATCCTGTACATCCATGTTCTCGTCTTCGGCATCCAGCTGGCTCAAGAACTGCCGGTCTTTCTCGCTCAGGTCAGCTTTCTCCAGCAGGTCGGGGCGGCGCTGGCGGGTGCGCAGCAGCGACTGCTGGCGGCGCCAGCGCGCCACACGTCCATGATCGCCGGATACCAACACCTCCGGCACCTCCCAACCGCGGAATTCCGGCGGGCGCGTATAGTGTGGGTACTCCAACAGACCAGCGGCATGCGAATCGTCCCAGGCGCCGTCTGGATCGCCCAGCGCGCCAGGCGCCAGACGCGCTATGGCATCGATCAGCACCAGCGCCGGCAGCTCGCCGCCAGTCAGCACGTAATCGCCGATCGATATCTCATCCGAAACCAGGTGGGCGCGCACGCGCTCGTCCACACCTTCGTAGCGCCCACAGATCAGGGCCAGGCGCGGCTGCTGAGCCAGCTCTTGGGCAATCTGTTGGTTGAATAACCTGCCTTGCGGCGTAAGCAGGATCACCGGGCAGGCGGGCGGCGCACCCAGCTCCCCTTCCACGGCGGCGAAGATCGGCTCGACCTTCATCACCATCCCGCCGCCCCCCCCATATGGCTCGTCGTCGGTCACGTGGTGGCGATCGCTGGTCCAATCACGGATATTGTGCAGGTGCACCTCCAGCAGGCCGTTCTCCTGGGCGCGCAGCAGGATGCTAGTATGCAGGTAGGGGCCGAAGACTTCGGGAAACAGGGTGAACACATCGAATCGCATGCTGTCATTCTAGCCGCGAGGGTGCGGATTGGCAAGAGAGCAGATGTAGCGGCTCAGTCGGGTGTCTCCAATATGTCGACCTTGCAGCCGACCGTCGCCCCCAACCTCTCGGCGGCGCTGCCGTTGACCAGAGCGATAGACAGCCAACCGCCGCTGTCGATCAAGGCCGCCAGCTCGCCCGGCTGGCGGTCGCCGTAGGCCACGGATAGGCCCTGAATCTCCGCCCCCAAAATGCGTATGCGGAGCACCTGCTGTGCGGCAATATGCTCCCGGCGCAGGTCGGTCGCCAGATTGCCAAAGCGGTCGATGTGGATCACACTCGCCTCCCAGCCCCACGGCATGCGCCGCGGCAGGGGTATCTCCAGGCGCACTGGATTATGAATGGAAGTACCCAGCGCTAGCAGTGGCACGCCGTTCGCCAGGTGGGCCGCCACCGGGGCGAAGATATCCCGCCCGTGGAAGCTGCGGCTGACCTGCGCCAACCAGTACTCAGGCCTGTCCAGATGAACGTAATACACCGCCCCTGCCTGCGCTTCGGACTGCGCCAGCAAGGGGGTCAGCAGGCCATTATCCGGGCCAACGAAAAAGTACGCCCCCAGGCGCGCGGCCAGCGGGCGGCGCGGTGTGCCAACGCCGGGGTCCACCACTGCCAGGTGCACTGTCCCGGGCGGGAAGTACGAGGCGGCGCGCTGCAGAGCCAGGGCACCCTGCAGAATATCCTGAGCGGGAATAGCGTGGGTCAGATCGACGATCTGCGCCTGCGGGGCGATGCCCAAGATCACGCCTTTCATCACGCCCACGTATTCATCCTGGAGGCCGAAATCGGTCAGCAAGGTGATGAAGGTCATAAATTCACCTGCCCCGATTATAAAGCTTGAACGAACATTGGCAGGAGTGTCTCACCGGCAGAATTTCACTTTCCTCACTCGGTAATCATCTCTATAACATCGGTTTGGTATGCCCTTCCAAGGCCTGCAAGGGCGAGGAATCCCTGCTGAGGCTATATAAAAATGGGCTATGCAGGGATATCTCGTCGCTTCGCTCCTCGAAAAGACATCTACTATATGGGCAGTTACTTATCCCGTACTGACGGTTATTATTTTTTTGATAACTTGGTGTCTTGGTGACCTGGTGGTCCAATCTATTATGATTTGATGGAACACTCCCCTTCAGGTGGAAGGCAATCACTTCAATGCGATTGACCTCGATCCCCCATCTCTTGATCGGTTATAATTGCGGACATGCTGTATCATATTTGGACTGAAGGCTGCCAGATGAACGTGGCAGACTCGCAGCGCGTGGCCTCCGCCCTTGAGCGGCTGGGCTACCAGGCTGCCGCGTACCCCGACCAGGCCGACGTGATCGTGCTCAACACCTGCGTCGTGCGCCAGAGCGCTGAGGATAAGGCCGTCGGGCACCTGACCTCGCTGCGACCGCTCAAGGTGCGCAATCCCAGGCTGGTGATCAACCTGATGGGCTGCCTGGTAGGCGTCAAAGGCTACGAGCGCCTCAAACAGCGCTTCCCCTTTGTGGACGTCTTCTCCCCGCCCTCTGACCCCGGCCCACTGCTTGCATACCTGACCCAGGATGACAGCCGGCTCCTCGAACAAGCCGAAACACAAAGGCGTTTCGAGCTGATGGACGGCGAGCTGGTCCTGCCCGCCGGAGAGCGCGGCCGGCTGGTGGCGGCGCACGTCCCGGTGGTGCTGGGCTGCTCACACGCCTGCACATTCTGCATTATCCCCTACCGGCGCGGGGTGGAGCGCAGCCGACACGTGGGCGATATCGTCGCCGAGGTGCGCTCCCTGGCGGCGCAGGGGGTCAAGGAAATCACCCTGCTGGGGCAGATCGTCGATCGCTACGGCAAAGATGTCCCGGATGGCCCCAATCTGGCTGCACTGCTGCGCATCATCCATGAAATAGAGGGTCTGGAGCGCATCCGCTTCCTTACTTCGCACCCGAACTGGATGACCGACGATCTGCTGGAGGCCGTGGCAGAGCTGCCTAAGGTCATGCCGCATATCGAGGTGCCGGTGCAAGCGGGCGATGACCAGGTGCTGGAGAACATGAAGCGCGGCTACGGTGCCGAAGATTACCGCCGGCTGGTGGAGAAGATTCGCAGGCAGGTCCCGGGTGTCTCCATCGCCACCGATGTGATCGTTGGCTTTCCCGGCGAGAGCCAGGAGCAGTTCCAGCGCACGTATGATCTGCTGGCGGACCTGAAGCTGGACGTGGCGCACCTGGCGCGCTACTCGCCGCGGCCGGGCACCGTTGCCGAGCGGCGCCTGCCGGACGATGTGCCAGATGAAGAGAAGTGGCGCCGCTTCCGGCTGCTGGAGGAAATGCAGGAGGGCATCGCCGCCGAGATCAGCGCTGCCTACCTGGGAAAAATGGTCGATGTGCTGTTCGAGGAGAAGGTGCGCGGGCGCTGGAAAGGGCGCACGACGACCAATAAACTGGTCTTTGTGGAGACAGAAGAGGAGCTGCGCGGGCAGATGCGCAGTGTGCAGATTACCTGGACGGGTCCCTGGTCGATGCAGGCGGCTTTGCCGCCTCGCGCAGGCAACAATCTACCACTCAACCTGGCTTCCCTTCCGCTCACGCCCGCAGATTGACTGGACCGCATAAGGGGGGAGAGCCGGGCAGCGATGAGTTGGCTTGATCTGGGGGGACATGACTTGCCGATGGAACTTAACCCTGGTATAAACCGTCTTAACTATAGAGGTTGCGCACTTCAGGAGTAATCAGGGGTGTTTGGGCGGGCTACACCCACCCGAACACCCCCTTGAGGAGGAGAGACATGGACCACAAGCAGAAAAAGTCCTTCCTGCTGTTAGGTCTGGCTTTGCTGGTGATGCTGTCCTGCAATATGCCCGGGGTTGCCCGGCCGACAGAGACCGGTGCCAACGCCATCTACACTGCGGCAGCGCAAACGGTCGCCGCACAGCTCACCCAGGTCAGCCAGCCGCCGGCTACCCAGCTGGTACCGACCTTTGCGCCGCCAACCCAGGGAGGCATCTCTACTCAGGCGCCTCCGACCGCCACACCCAGCCTCACCTCCCCGCCAGCCACCTCGCAGCCTACGGCGACCACTGCCCCCACGCAGATCCCGCGGGCCTGCGATGCCATCCGGTTTGTCAAAGATGTGACCTACCCGGATAATACCCTAGTCGAAGCGGGAGCCAAGTTTGTCAAGACCTGGCGCCTGCGCAATGACGGCACCTGCACCTGGTCCACCGGGTATGCCCTGGTTTACTCCGGAGGCGATAACCTGGGAGCACCTTCATCCATCGGACTTCCCCAGAGCGTCGCTCCGGGTGATACGGTGGATATCTCGGTATCCCTGACCGCTCCGGACCGATCTGGCACCTACCGGGCAGAGTTCAAGCTGCGCAACAGCAGCGGGGGCACCTTCGGCCTGGGAGATGACAGGACCAAACCCTTCTGGGCGCAGATCAAGGTGGCGGTACAGACCGGTCTGACCTACGACTTCCTGATCAAGGCCCGGGATGCGGAATGGATAAGCAGCGTGGGCAGTGGAGCAGGGACGGCGCTGAGCTTCGGCGGCGCGGATGACGACCCGAACGGGGTTGCCAAGATTAAGGACGCCGTAACTCTGGAAACCGGGGCTACTTCTGGCAAGATCTTGCTCACCTACCCGAAGCGCGAGAACAACGGCGCCATTTCCGGTTTGTTCCCGGCTTATAGCGTACAGAACGGCGATATCCTCAAGGGCAAGCTGGGCTTTATGATGAACCCGGGCGGCGGCTGCGGCTCAGGCAAGGTCAAATTCCAGATCGTCTATAAGGATGGCGGCGCGCCCAAACTGCTTCAGGAATGGACGAAGACCTGCACCGGCAACTTCACCGATGTCAGCATCGATCTGAGCTGGCTGAAAGGCAAAAACGTGCAGTTCGGCCTGGTGGTATGGGCTGAGGGCGCGGCGACAGATGATTGGGCGATCTGGAACTCGCTGCGCATCGTCAACGAATGACCAATTGATAAATCGAAGCCGCCGCTGGCTCTGATCCCTATGCCAGCGGCGGCGCATTATTTAGCATAGGGTATACTTGCGAATATCGACCTGTGCACCAGCAGCTCGCATTGAGGCTGGTAGCATGCAAGCGACAGGAGGCATGATGGAAAACAAAGCCAGGCTGCTGTGGGTGTGTTTATGCCTGGGATCGCTGTTACTGGCAGGCTGCCTGCCCGAGGCGGCAGCGCCCAGCCCAACAGTGCCCCCACAGGCTGTCTACACGGCAGCAGCACAGACCGCTCAAGCGCGCATGACGGAAAACGCTGCTGTCACAGCCACTCAGCCGCCGGCAACGGCTAGCCCCACAATAGAGCCCACCCAGGCGCTGACTGTAACCAGCACGGCGCCATTGACCACCACACTAACCACCACTCCCACCGTCCAGACGGGCGGCGAAGATAAGCTCGACTTCGTCATGGATGTCACTGTGCCGGACGGCACGTCGTTCCAGCCCGGTGCCACCTTCGTCAAGACCTGGCGGCTGAAAAACACCGGCACTTCGACCTGGACGACCGCATACGAGTTGGTCTTCTCCAGCGGCGAGCAGATGGGCGCACCCGCTTCTGTGCCGCTGACGACGACCACCCCTCCGGGGCAGACGGCGGATGTCTCGGTAAGCCTGACCGCTCCGCAAAGTGCAGGCAGCTATTTCGGATTCTGGATGCTGCGCAGCCCGAGCGGCAAGCTGTTCGGCCTCCCGCCGGCAGGCGACCAGCCGTTCTACGTGCAGATCACTGTGGGCGGTTCAGGCAGCGTCGCAACGCCCGGTGCATCGGGAAGTACAGTTTCGGATGTCGCTCTGGCCGCGGATAACGCCAACGTAGAAGGCAGCTGCCCGCACATATTCTATTTTGTCGGGCGCTTTGTCCTGAACAAAGCCAGCACGGTCACTTATCAGCTGGAGGGCGAGACCGGCTATGACCTGACACTGCCTGCCCCAACCACCGTAGCCCTGGACGCCGGCGCCCACACAGTCACCTACACCCTGGAATTCCCCGTTTCGGTGGAAGGCTGGGCGCGCTTCCATGTGACCGGCCCTGACGATGTGCAGTCCGGGCAAGTTAACTTCACCTTACAGTGCGATTGACAAGCAGCCTGACCGAATCGATCAAGGCCGAAGCGCGGCGGCTGGGTTTCGAGCTGGTGGGGGTCACTACGCCCGACCCGCCGCCGCACCTGGACGTCTTCGAGGGTTGGGTGAGCAAGGGCAGGCACGGCAAGATGGATTACCTGGCTGCCGAACGAGCCCGGCAGCGGCGCGCCGACCCACTCCTGATCCTGCCTGAGTGCCAGTCGATCGTGGTGTTAGGGATACGCTACGGGGCGCCGGAGGAGCACGACGCCCCGGCTGAAAGGGATACAGGGCTGCTCGGGCGGGTGGCGGCGTACGCCTGGGGGGCAGATTATCATGACCTGCTTCCCAATCGTATGAAGGCGCTGGTGGCATTCATTGAGGCGCAGGTAGGGTACAGCGTTCCGAACCGCTGGTACACCGATACCGGCCCTCTGCTGGAGCGCGAGCTGGCGCAGCGCGCCGGGCTGGGCTGGATTGGCAAGAATACCTGTCTGATCCACCCACGGCATGGATCGTACTTCTTGCTGGCAGAGATCTTGTTGGGTATCGAGCTGGACATCGACCCCCCTTTCAAGACCGACCAGTGCGGTACGTGCAGGCGCTGCATCGATGCCTGCCCCACGAGCTGCATCTTGCCCGACCGCACCCTGGACGCCAGCTGCTGCATCTCCTACCTGACCATCGAGCTCAAGGACGCCATCCCAGCCGGTCTGCGCTCGCAGATAGGAGATTGGGTCTTCGGCTGTGATATCTGCCAGCAGGTTTGTCCCTGGAACCAGCGTTTCGCCAGGCCGGCGGGAGAGACTGCCTTCGCTCCCCGGGAGAGCCTGCACGCACCAGCCCTTGTCGAAGAGAGCAGCATGACGCCTCAAGCATTCCGGGAGAAATTCAAAGGCAGCCCGATCAAGCGCGCCAAACGCCGCGGCTACCTGCGCAACGTGGCTGTAGCCCTGGGCAACAGCCGCAGCCCGCAGGCTGTACCAGCCCTGGCAGCAGCCCTGAAGACCGATGCGGAGCCGCTGGTACGCAGTCATACCGCCTGGGCATTGGGGCAGATCAGGACCCGAGATGCACAGCAGGCGCTGGCCTCAGCCCTGGAAGCAGAGGCGCAGCCAGATGTGCGGGAGGAAATCCGCCTGGCACTGCGGGGGGCAGCGGAAGACCCAGCGCCGGATAGAGACGCTTCATCGCAGCGCTCCACGGTATAATATTCACCGGATAAACAAGCATCTTACTCCTATGCATCGCCTGCCAATCCTGCTCGCATTGATCGCCCTGCTTGCCTGCGCCTGCCAGCCTGCGCCACTCCCGACCGATCAGGCCTATCCATCCGCTCCTACTGTGGCACAGAGTTTCTCCCCGTTGCTGGCTGACCCGGAACCTCTTTTCACTCCTACGGCTACAGCCTCTCCCGCTCCCGCCTCGCCTACCCCTTCGCCGCTCCCCCCTGACCCTTCGCCCGTGCCGCCGTCGCCGTCGCCGTCGCCCTCGCCGACCAGCGCCGGGAGCAGGCTGACCAACCTGCTATTCACCGGGGTGATCGTGCCCGCTCGCTGCGTGCAGGCAGCCATCGACGAGCGCCAGGATGCAAACTACCCTTACGACGAGGTGCGTGAGATCATCCAGGAGGCCGACCTGGCGGTAGGCACATTAAACGCCACAATCAGCGATTACCCGCCTCACACCGGCTGCAAAATCACCTACGTGCTGGTGGGCAGCCCGGGGAACGCCGACGCCGCCCGGCAGGCGGGTTTCGATGTAATGAGCGTGGCAACCAATCATATAAAAAACTGCGGGCTGACAAATTGCGGCAACCGGGCCTTCTTCGATACCCTCGACAACCTGCGCAGGGTAGGCATCCTTCCGGTGGGGGCAGGGGCAAACCATGCCGAGGCCATGCAGCCTGTCGTGGTCACGCTGAATGGGGTGCGCTTCGGCATCGTCTCGCTGGGACAGATTGAGCCAATGGCCTTTGCTGGGGAGGACAAGCCAGGCATCGCGGTGCTCAATCCTGAGAACCTCAAGGCTGCTATCGACGTGGCGCGGCAGGTCTCCGACGTGGTCATCGCCATGCCGCACTGGGGGCCGGAGGATGTGCCCACACCCAACTGGATCCAGCGCGACCTGGCGCGCCAGCTGGTCGAGGCTGGCGCTGACCTGGTGGTGGGCAACCACACCCACGTGGTGCAGGCCTGGCAGGAGATCGATGGTGTGCCGGTGTTTTATGGCCTGGGCAATTTCGTATTCGACCAGGGGCTGCGTGACCACCAGCAGGCGGTGATCTTGCAGGTATATTTCGAAGGCGAGCGCTATGCAGGCTACGACTTCATCCCCACCCACGTGGACCGCGATGGCACAGTGCACATCGCTGAGGCCGGCGAAGCGGCAGAGGTGCTGGAGCGCATCGACCGCTCCAGCGAGGCGCTAGGCTGGGATTCCCGCCCGGTATATCTGCCCTCCCTGCCCCTGGCTGAGGCGCAGGGCTTAGCTGCCGAAGAGCTGACCCGCAGCCTGTTCGAGGACTGGCTCAGCCACTACCAGAATGAGGCCTGGTCCTGGCGCGACCGCATCACTGCCTTTGAGATCGAGTCGATCACAATGCAAGAGAACTCGCCGGTGGACAGTGGAAGATTCGACCTGGCTTCGAGCGCCGAGATAACTTTCTCGGTCAGGCCGCTCGTGGCGCAGTCCTCCAACTGGGATGACGGGAACGGGACGCTCGGCCCGGATGGCTGGGTGCGGGGGAAGAGCGCCGCTATCGGCATACGGCAGTTCGGTGGGCGAGTCTGGCTGGTTGTATTCTAGAAGAGAAAACGTTAACCGCAAAAACTCCAGGAACGCAAAGGAAAACAGTCCTAAGGATTACGCTGGCGAGGGGCTGGTCTGTCTCTGGAATATTTTTCGGGTCAGCTGGCGACAGCTTTGGAGGGCTGGCACCTGGAGCACAATCCGAACAGCTGCAGCCAGTGTTCGCCGATCTGGTAGCCGCTGTCACGACCGACCGAGGAGATGAGTGCTTCCATCTGCTCGCCGTCGCCGGTGAAGAACTCAACGCGCCCGCAGCCCTGGCAGATGAGCAGGTGCTGGTGCCCGGAGAAAGCGGCGATGAATGCCTGGCAGCCGGAAGGCCGGTGGACGCGCTGTACCAACCCCAGCTCTTCCAGCTTCTCCAGGGTGCGGTAGACGGTCACCAGGCCCAGGCGCGGGTACTGGCGGCGCGCCCGATCAAACACATCGAAGGGGGTCAGGACGTGCTGGCTCTGGGCAATCGTCTCGACCACCGCCCGGCGCGGCTCGGTGAGCCGGTATCCGTTCTCTTGCAGGCACGCCAGCCAGTTTTCGATCATCGATGGAATGGTCTCTTCGCTCATATCAGCCTGCCATCGCCTTTCTCTCCCTGCGAGCGAGAGAGGCGCTCCGCCACACCCATGCCAAGGCAAAGAAGAGCGTACCGGTGAGGACAATGGCTGCGCCGGAGGCGATACTGAGGTAGTAAGAGAGATACAGACCGATCACCCCCGAGAGACAGGCCAACAGTGCTGCCAGGCCCATCATGTAGGGCAGCCGGCGGGTAAGCAGGTAGGCCGAGGCGGCGGGGGTGACCAGCATTGCCACCATGAGCGCTACCCCGACGGTTTGCAGCGAGACCACGATCGCCAGGGCGATGAGCACAATGAGCAAGTTTTCCAGCAGGCGGGTCGGCAAGCGCAGCGTGGCAGCCAGCAACGGGTCGAAGGATAAGATCAGGAACTCTTTGTAGAACAGCAGCACCAGCAGCACGATGGCGCCTCCGAAGGCAGCCATCAGGACCAGGTCACCCTGCGTCACGCCCAGCACATCGCCGAACAGGAAATGCGTCAGGTCAACGCTATAGTTGCGCACGGTGGAGATCAGGGCAATACCCAGGGCGAACATGCTGGCGAAGACGATGCCGATGGCGGTATCCTCGCGCAGCCTGGCGCCACGGCTGACCGCCCCAATCACGATCGAAGCCAGCACCGCGGTCACAGCGGCCCACCAGAACAGCGGCCCACGCGCCCCGCCTCCCACCAGATAGCCGACTGCCAGGCCGGGAAGTATGGCGTGGGCCAGGGCATCGCCGAAGAAAGCCATGCCGCGCAGCACCACGAAAGCACCGACTGTGGCGCATACCACGCCCACCATCAGCACCGCCAGGGTGCCGCGCAACATAAAAGCATACTGCAGGGGTTCCAGCAATAGATCAAGCATGTTCGGCGCCTCCCTCGTCATCGCAGCAGGTATCGCCCAATACCAGCGTCTCATCTCCGGCCTCGATCAGGTGCAGGTGCCCGCCGTAGGCCTGCATGAGCCGCTCTGTAGTAAAGACTGCTTGCGGCGGTCCGAAGCCCAGCACACGACGATTGAGCAGCACCACCCGGTCGAAATGCTCCGCCGCCAGGTTCATATCGTGGGTGGAGGCAAGCACCGTCACACCGCGCTGGCGCAGCTCATCGAGAATGCGCAAGATACCCGCCTGAGAGGGCCCATCCAGCCCGGTGAACGGCTCGTCCATCAGCATCAGCTCCGCCTCTTGAGCCAGAGCGCGGGCGATGAACATGCGCTGCTGCTGCCCACCGGAAAGCTCATTGATCTGGCGCTTCGCCAGGGGTTCCAGGTCGACCACCTGCAAGCACTGCCGGACGTAGCTCCAATCAGCCGGCTTGGGGTAGCGGAAGAAACCCAACCGGCCGATACGTCCCATCATGACCACATCAGCAACGTTGACCGGGAAGGTCCAGTCCACCTGGCTGCGCTGCGGCAAATATGCAATACAGATATGCCCGCCCGGCATATAGCCGGCGATCTTCACCTCGCCGCTGCTGGGGGAAAGTACGCCAGCAATTACCTTAAACAGCGTGCTCTTGCCCGCCCCGTTGGGACCGATCACCGCCACGCGCTCGCCGGTATGCACCCGCAAGCTGACATCTTCGAGAGCTGTCACGCCGTCGTAACGCAGCGATAGGGCGCTGATCTCAAGGATAGGCGTGCCCGGTTGGTGATCGACATGCAGGTGCAACAGGGCGGGTTTCTTCAATTCCGACGATGATTTCATCAAGAAATACCTCAAAATAACAAGGATGAAAAGGATGGAAAGGATGTTTTGAAGGTTTTCGAGGTAAGGGGGGAGTTTGGGCGGGCTACACCTGCCCAAACTCCCCCCATCAGTCATTTCAGGGCATTGACGATGGCGCTCGTGTTGTAGCGCATAAAATCCAGGTACGTGCCGGCTTCGCCGCCCGCTTCGCTGAGCGAGGCGGAGTAGACCGGCACCAGGCGGACACCGGTATCCTGCGCCACGCGCTGGGCTGAGCCCGGGTTCACGGAGTGATCAACGAATATGGCAGCCACCCCCAGGCTGCGGATAGCATCCTCGAGGGCAGCCATCTCCTGCGCAGAAGGCTCAGCCAGGGTGCTGTAGCTGGGGATAACCGCTCCGACTGTCTCGAAGCCGTAACGCCGGGCGAAATAGGCAAAAGTCTTGTGGTCGGTGACCAGCTTGCGGTCCTGCGGCGGGACGAGCGCCACCTGCTCCTGGATCCAGGTGTCAAGTTCCCGCAGTTGTCCCTGGTAAGCAGCCGCATTTTCCCGGTAGGTCTCAGCATTGGACGGGTCACGTTCTCCCAGCGCCTGGGCGATGCGCTCAACCCAGGCAGCTACCAGGGACGGGTCGGTCCAGACGTGTGGGTCGCCGCCGGCGTGCTCATCGGCGTCCTGCGCACCCTGGTCCTCTATTTGGGTATCGAGCAACTCAAACCCGTCGGATAAGGATACCAGCTTATCCTGCCCGCCGGCGCTGTCGATGAGACGCTCGAGGAACTCCTCCAGTCCGGCGCCATTGGCAAAGATAAGGTCTGCACCCTCGAGGCGGGCCAGGTCCTGCGGGGCCGGCTCGAAGCTGTGCGGGTCGCTGCCGGTGGGCAGTAAAACACTCAGCTGGATCTGCTCACCGCCAACCGCACTTACGACATCGCCAACGATGGTGGTGGTGGCAAGGACTTCCAGCTTATCAGAGGGGAGGGAGTCACCCTGCTGGGTGCCCGAACAAGCCTCCAGCAGCAGGATGATGATGAAAAATATGAAGGATCTCGTAAAACACTTATGCAGCATAAAAAACCCTGAATATGAAAATGATATTCATTTTCATTATAATGGCGAAACCATTTTTGTCAATGAGGTTACAGGCAATAACAGGCAGGGGCAAGTCCCAATGACTCGCCCCTGCTAGAAGACGCTTAGAAACCGATTATGGCGTTGCGGTTGCGGTAGCAGTCGGCAGCGTAGTGGCAGCCGGCGTGCCGCCGGTTGGGGTCGGCGGTGCAGGCGTGCTGGTGGGCACGGGGGTAACCAGATTGACGACGATCACGAGCTTCTGACCCGCCTGAATATCATTGGCATTCTCCAGAGCGTTCTCTTCGACGATCGATTCAACCGTGCTGTTGAACTTGGCAGCAATGATCGCCAGGGTCTCACCGGATTTGACGAAGTATTCGATCTTTGTCCCTGGGCGGACGCTCTCCGGCAGCGGGGTTTCAGTGGGCAGCTCGGTATCCGGTCCAGGGATGGTAAGCTGGTCGCCGATATCGATGATCGGGTTATTGGGATCGATATTGTTGATGGCAATCAAGACAAAAAGATCGACGTTGAATTTTTCAGCGATGGCCGATAGGGTATCGCCTTCCACCACCTCATAGGTAAACGGCCCTACCGGAGTGGGCGTCGTGGTCTCAGTGGGGGTGAGGGTGGGTGTGGATGTCTCGGTGAGAGTGGGGGTTTGGGTGGATGTGGCTGTCGGTGTGGATGTCTCGGTGGGAGTGGGGGTGTCGGTGGCAAATAGGGAGATCGCCGGACGATTGTCGCTGAGCAGCCAGAAGATGATGACAGCCGCGCCGATCACCAGCAAGAGAGCCGCGATCCCCATCATCAGGGGGGCGCGCTGGGCCGTCTGCTGGCGCTTGCGGTATGATTCGATCACATTTTGTGGGTTCTCTTTGTCACTCATAGGTTATCCATTATCCATTCACTAAGGACCTATCCGAAAGTTATTTTTGTTGTGTGTGCGGCGGCTGCGCCGCCGCACACACAACAAATAAAATTCCATTTTCGGATAGACACTAACCTTGGGTTGATTTTACCCGATTTCTGGGCAGTTTGTGAGCTATAGGTCAAACCGCTTTCAGTTTATAATCTCCTGCATCATGGATTTTTAAGGAGGTAGGGTATGCGTATTGCAATCTTCGGCAGCGGGGGGGTAGGCGGTTATTTCGGGGGGCGGTTAGCCCAGGCAGGCGAAGATGTGGTGTTCATTGCCCGCGGCGAGCACCTGCACGCCATCGAGACGAATGGCCTGCGGGTGGACAGCCTCAGGGGCGATTTCACCGTCCACCCGGCACGGGCAAGCGATGACCCGGTCCGGGTGGGCGTGGTAGATGCCATACTGGTGGGCGTTAAGGCATGGCAGGTGCCGGAAGCCGCCGGGGCGATGCGCCCAATGGTCGGTCCCGAGACATTCGTCGTACCGCTGCAGAACGGGGTGGAGGCCCCGGCGCAGCTGGCCCAGGCGCTTGGCGCCGGTCACGTGCTGGGTGGGCTGTGCCGCATCTCCGCCCTGGTCGCCGGACCGGGACACATCCGTCACGTGGGGATCGAGCCGTACATCGCCTTCGGTGAGCTGGACGGCAGCCCCAGCCCGCGCGCCGAACGCCTGAGATCGGCTTTTACCCGCGCGAACGTGACGGTCGAGATCCCCGTCGATATCCAGGCTGCTATGTGGGAGAAATTTGTCTTCATCGCCGCCATCGGTGGTGTAGGCGCGGCAGCACGCGCTCCCCTGGGTGTCTTGCGGTCGGTAGCGGAGACACGCCAGATGCTGCTGCAGGCGCTGGAGGAGATCGTCGCCGTGGCGCAGGCACGCGGCGTAAAGCTGGGCCAAGATACAGCCGCTCGCACCCTGGCGACCATCGACGGGATGCCGGCGGGAGTGAACGCCTCCATGGCCCGCGATATCATCGATGGGCGGCCTTCCGAGCTGTTCGCCCAGAATGGGGCAGTGGTGCGCATGGGAAAAGAGGCCGGGGTGCCAACACCGGTGCACAGCGCTTTGTATGCCAGCCTGCTGCCGCAAGAGCTCAAGGCGCGTGGCGAGCTGCAGTATTAAAACCCGGTCAGGCTTTCAGGCGTAACGCACGATGGTACACCCATAAGGCGGCGTCTGCTCGATATCGGGAAGCACGCCCCCCAGCAGGGCATCCACTGCCCGGCGCAGATAAGGTTGGCTGGGGATGCGCTGGCGGAAGGTGACGTCATCCAGCGCGCCCTGGTAGCGCAGGAAGCCAGTCGAATCGATCAAATACAGGTGCGGCGTAGTCGCCGCGCCGTACAAGTCAGCCACTGCCTGATCGATATCATGCAGGACTACCGGGAGGCCGCGCTCGGAGGCTGTCCTTCTCAGCTGAGCAGGCGGTTCGTTAAGGTTGGCGGCAATTGGAAGCAAGACGAGGCGCGGTCTCCACGCGGACAGGCAGCTCAGCAGCTCCTGATCGGCGCGGGCAGCCTGCGGGCACTCCGCAGACCAGAAGTTGAGGATGACAATTTGCCCGCGATACACGGAGAGGGTATGCAGGTGCCCGTCCAGATCGGGCAGGGTGAAATCTGGGGCTGTCTGCCCGCAGGCGATCATTGTATCCATTGCGGCAGGTAGCCCGAGGTGACCAGGCGGGTGGCTCCCGTGCCGTCGGCATTCATCATCCACAGCTCGGGCGGCTCGATCAAGGCATCTTTGTTAAAACGCACATAGGCCAATTGGGCGCCGTCGGGACTCCACGCCAGGTCGTAATGGTTGTGGTAGGGCTCGCCGGTCAAGGGGCGCGCCTGGGCGCCATCGGCGTTCATGATCCAGATCTGCCTGCCAGGCGTCCAGCGGGCAACGTCCAGGTACTTGCGCGCAAAAGCCAGCACCTGCCCGCCGGGAGAGAAGACGGGGGACGAGTCCTCAACATCGTCCGTACCGGTCAGGTCCTGCGAGCTGCCATCCAGATGAAACTGCAGCAAACGTGAGAAGGTGATATCCTCCAGGCCTGCCAGGTTCTCGCTGATGGGGGGGATAAAAATCTCGGGAAAGACATATACTTCGCCCGCCGGGTCCCACGCGCCTGGGATACCGGTCTGGCTGGAAAAGCTTGCCACCTGCCTGGATTGGACATCCTGGACGATAAAAGCCGACAGGGTGAAGTCGTAATAGGTAAGCAGGCCGTCCGGCGACCAATGCGGCTGCTGGGTGCGGTGGTCTGGCGGGCCGAACAGGAAGGGCCTGGCAGGCGATATAGCGCCCTCATCCTGAACTACAGGGAGCGGCATCAGCCAGACCTCCGGAGCGTTGGCAGACAGCGGCGTGCGTTCGTAGGCTACGTAATCCCCCCTAGGGGAGAGACGCGGGTAGCGGCACAGCGCTTCTGGACACTCGAGCAGCAGTTGGACATCGCCGCTGGCGCGCTGCAGCCGGTAGATAGCAGACCCGCCATTGCCCAGGCTGGTGTTGAGGATGATCACCTCGCCGGATGGATCGGGACTGTAGTCGATGACCGCTCCCAGCCCGCTGGTGAGCTGCTCGATCTCCCCGCTGCGCGGGTCGAGCAAGTAGAGGTCGGCTGCCGCTTCGGAGGGATACAGGTAGAGCAGGAGTGGGTGCCCGACGGTGAAGCTCCAGCTCATCTCCTGGCGCAGGGTCAGCGGCAGCAGGCCAGCCGAGCGCGATCCCGGTGCCAGGCGGACGGTGACCAGCTGTCCGCTGGGCCAGGGCTGGTCAGGGGTGAAGACCAGCGTCTGCTCCTCCCAGCTTGTTTGACCGCTTACCGGGGGGTCTATGCTCAGCCTGCCGACCAGGCTATCTGCCTGCATGGGGTGGGAGAACGTGATGCGCAAGGCAGACGCGGCGGGGACAGGGTCGGTGCCGTCCGATGGGTGGACACTCATCACGCGCGGCTGGCTCCATACATAGAAGAAGACTACCCCGGCAACAAAAAACAGGCCAATCAAGGCTAACACTATGCGGCGGATACGCATGATGGTATTATAATCCGACCGCCGAGCGGATTTTCGCGTGGTCTGCACCCCCGCTCGAGACATGCGTCAGATCGATCCCGGCGCTGCGTTTAATTGAATGGTGTGATGAGTGCTCTGAAACGCTGGCAGTTTTGGGCCGGGCTGGTCATCAGCCTGGTATTTCTATACTTCGCCCTGCGCGGCCTGGGAGTGCGCGACCTGGGGCAGGCGCTGCGCGGCGCCAACTACTGGTGGCTGCTGCCGGGAGTGGCGATCTACTTCATGGCAGTATGGGTGCGCGCCTGGCGCTGGCACTACCTGGTGCGACCGGTGAAAGATGTACCCACGCGCAAGATGTTCCCAATCGTCGCCATTGGCTACATGGGCAATAATATCTACCCGGCGCGGGCAGGCGAGGTGCTGCGCGCCCTGTTCCTCAAGAAATACGAGCAGGTGCCCATCTCAGCTTCGCTGGCGACCATCATCGTGGAGCGCATCTTCGATGGCGTGGTGATGCTGGGCTTCGTGTTCGTCAACCTGCCCGAGCTGGCGCGCCTGACAAGCGATTCGGGCTTCGTTGGGAATATCCAGAGCCTGGCGCTGTGGGGCAGCGCAGCCTTCTTTGGGGCGCTGCTGGCATTCCTGCTGGCGGCGATGTTTCCGGTGCCGACTTATAACATGGCATCCACCCTGGTGAAGCGCCTGCTGCCAGCGCGCTTCCACGAGCGCGCCCTGGCTCTGGTGGACAAGTTCCTGGGCGGGCTGGAATCGCTGCGCTCACCCAAGGATGCCTGGATGGTATTCTTCACTTCCGTGGTGATCTGGCTGCTGGAGACCGGCAAATACTGGTTTGTCATGCATGCCTTCGACTTCCAGGTGTCCTTCTTTGCCCTGATGCTGATGAACGGCATTGTCAACCTGGCAACCACCATCCCCTCCGCGCCGGGCTACGTAGGCACATTCGACGCCCCGGGGATCGCCGTGCTGGTGGCGTACAACATACCGAAAGCTACAGCTGCCGCTTATACCCTGGTGCTGCACGCCGCGCTGTGGCTGCCGATCACTGCCCTGGGAGCATATTACGTGCTGCGGGAGGGCTTCCGCTGGCAGCCCGGCATGGAAAAGCTGGAGGTGGATGAGTGAAGCGAGTTGCCGTACTTGGAGCAGGCATCGGTGGGATGGCAGCCGCCTACGACCTGCGGCGCCTCGGGCACGAAGTAGATATCTACGAATCTGCCGATACTGCCGGTGGACTGGCCTCGGGCTTCAAAGAGCCGCATTGGGATTGGTCGGTGGAGAAGTACTACCACCACTGGTTCCAGAGCGACCGGCACATCCTGGGGCTGATCGACGAGCTGGGCTGGAGCGGGCGGGTGCTGTTCCCGCGCCCATACACAGTGATGTACCACAACGGGAAGTTCTACCCCTTCGATTCGATCCTGGCGGCGCTGCTCTTCCCCGGGCTGGGCTGGGGCATCAACAAAGTGCGTTTCGGGCTGGTGGGGCTGTACCTGCGTCTGACGCGCAACTGGCAGCCGCTGGAACGCAGCACGGTGGACGCCTGGATGCGCAGGTGGGCCGGCGACCGGGTGTACGAGCTGATGTGGGAGCCGCTGATGACCGGCAAATTCGGCGAGCGCTACGCTAAACAGGTGAACATGGCCTGGATGTGGGCGCGCCTTAAAGCGCGCACCACCCGCCTGGGCACCTTCGAGGGCGGCTTCCAGGCTTTTGCGGATGCCTTCGCCGGGCGCCTGCAGGAGATGGGCGTACGCATTCACTTCTCGATGCCGGTGGAGCGCATCGAGCCGCTGCCGGATGGGAGGCTGAGCCTGCTGACCACGGGCGGCGCTCAAGAGTTCGAGCAGTGCCTGGCGACGACTTCACCGGGTTTGCTGGCGCGCCTGGCGCCCGCCCTCCCGCCGGACTACCTGGGCGGCTTGCTGAGCTTAAAAAGTATGGGGGCAGTGGTGATGGTGCTGGCGCTGAAGGAGCGCCTCTCCGAGCAGGGCTACTACTGGTTCAACCTGCCCAAGAGCGCCGGTTTCCCCTTTTTGGCGCTGGTGGAGCATACCAATTTCCTCTCGCCGGACCACTTCGGGGGAGAGCACATCGTGTACGCCGGCGACTATCTCGAGCCGGAGCACGAGCATTTCCGCCTGAGCCAGGAAGAGCTGTTGGAGCGCTTCTTGCCGGCTTTCGGGCGCATCAACCCGCGCTTCCGCCCCGATTGGGTGCGCAAGACCTGGCTTTTCCGCACCGCCTACGCCCAGCCTGTGCCGCTGGTGAACCACTCAAGCAACATCCCCGCCATCCAGACACCTATTCCGGGCCTGTACTTCGCCAGCATGAGCCAGGTGTACCCGTGGGACCGCGGCACCAACTTCGCGGTAGAGATCGGGCGCAAGGCGGCCGCGCTGATGACGAGCGCGCGCTGATCCCCTGAGCACTTATTTAACCCGCTTGCGGTGCTCCACCATCATGCAGGCGTCCATGACCACGTCCAATCCGGCACGCCGGGCAGCTTCGGCGGCGTCTTGGTTGACGATGCCGAGCTGCATCCACACGGCTTTAGCGCCGATCTGGATGGCCTGGTCGACAAAGGGCGCGACCGCCTCGCTGCGGCGGAAGATCAGCACCAGGTCGACCGGCTCGGGCACGGAGGGCAGGTCGGGGTAGGAACGCTCGCCCAGGGCGCTCTCCAGGCTGGGATTGACGGGGATGATGCGGTAGCCCCGCAGCTGCAGGTAGGCGGGCACGTAGTAGCCGGCTTTGCTCTGATTCGAGGAGAGCCCGACCACAGCGATGGTGCGAGTCTGGGTCAGGATTTTCTCGATGGTTTGGGGGTCGTGCATTTGACTGGATGAGCTCATGTGTGGAATTATGCCATGAAAGGGTGAATAGAGTATAAAAAGAGAGATCAACCGCTAAGACGCAATGTACGCTAAGCACCCATTATAAAAATCTTAGCGCTCCTGGCGTCTTTGCGGTTAGTTTCTTTCTTAAATCTCCCAGGGAGGGGTGCCGCCGCCCGGCCCAAACAGGCAGAGGCGCAGCGGCTCGCCCAGCTCGGGCAGGACGTCCGCCACGGCTGCCAGCAGGCCAAAGCAACCGGCGATCATCATATCGCCAAACGGGACGGCGAAGTAGGGAATGAGGGGAAGGGGTAATGAGCTATCAAGTAACAAGGGACCGCTGACCGACGACCGCTGACCACCTTCGGCCTGCCGTCCGCGGACTACAGACGGCGGACCGCTGACCGCAGTCTGCTTGAACAGATTCCGCCGCGGGCCGGTAACCGCCACATCGAACCCGCCTTCGCTCAAGGGCAGCGGCTCAGCCGCATAGATCAAAGCCCCGTGCCCCATGTCGCCGAACACGTCGGCATGCTTCAGACTGCCATCCGCCAGGAGGCGCAGCAGGGCTTCCAGGCGCGGCAGGTCGATCAGCCCGGTGTGGTGCTCGAAGACGCCCTCGATTCCAGTCGGTCCCAGGCGGAAAGCCAGGGTGTGGAAGTTGCCCACGTTGGCTATCAGCTTACGCGGGCGGGCCGCCACCCGGGGGTCGAAGCACGCCCCCAGCACAGCCGCCGGGGCAGTGTCCATCACCACCAGCGGGGCGTCCACGCCGGCAGCCGAAGCGACCACCGCCCGCAGGCGGGTCATGATCTCCGGCACCTGGGAGGCCGGGTAGGCAAAGGCGCTCAAGCGGTTGTGGCCCCGGATGCGCTCGTCCAGGTAGTCAAAGCGGAACTGGCGGTCGGAATAGCCGGGCGGGGAGTCGCCGTGGTCGAAGACCGCCACTGCCATCGCGTCCAGGTCGTCCAGTGAGACGCCGAACACCTCCAGGGCGCGGGCAATGGCGGGGAAGTCGAAATCGCGCAGCTCCAGGCGCAGCACCTCACCCGGCAGGCGAGCTGCCTCGTCTTCGCTGACCACCGTTACCCCCATCTGCCTCACGGCCTGCAGGTCATCGTTGAAGGTGCGCGCCGCCTCGGGAGTGGCGTAGAGCGGCAGACCGGCTCTAAGATGATCCTCTGCAGCCCAGGCATTCGGCCCGCCGCCCATGATCACGCCGCTGAGCAGCAGTGCCTGGCGGCGGCGCGTGGCGTCCTGGATGCGGCGGCGCACCATCATGGTGGGGGAGGGCACCACCAGCTTGAAGCCGTTCTCCATGTCCAGGCGGGAGTCGTACAGGTAGATGTCTTGAGTGCCGGTGCCGATATCGACGGTGAGGATTTTCATGGGAGGAGAATAGTGAGGAGAGAGTGGAGAGTGGGGGAGGGAATTAGGTAATCAGGCAATAAGGTAATAAGGAATTAGGTATTAGGGATCAGGGATAATGTTCAGGGAAAAATCGACGATTCGCACCTAGCTCTCTCAAACTGTTCGTACTGGGGAGTTTATCATAAATCGGCCTGATTTTATCCGATCTATTGCAAACCGCCATATATAATTTTATAAACCCAAAAAATATCTGGCGGTTTGCTTGTGATTGGTCGGTTTATTTTGACCTTTTGTAAGGATACTATCGACCAATCACACACTCAGAATCTGCTCATGCTTGTCTGACCACCCAACACTTTCTGATCGGACATGGATAAGGTGGATTGGGGTGTTTTGCGGCGGCTGCGCCGCCGCAAAACACCCCAATCCACCATTTTTGAGATGAGTTCTAAACAGGGATTATCCGTGTGATTCCGTGTAAATCCGTGGCTCCACTGAAAAAACGACCAGACAAAGGATATCCGAT
>CAZGIX010000048.1:0-26945 GCA_964525785.1 uncultured Anaerolineaceae bacterium | reverse complement strand
TGCCTATACCTGTTTCGTTTACCCTACTGGATCCGAAAAGTGTCCGGTAATCAAAAATTTTTCAAAGATTGGTGGTTATTGCTCGAAGTTAAAAATCCATCTTGCATGATACGCCAAGTGGAGATATGATTGCCTTAGCACCGATTGCTTCCCAATCCAATGGGTATCTATGATTGCCTCTATACCTTGCCCTAATTGCGAGCAAGCGGTTGATCCCCAGGCGCGGTTCTGTGAGTTCTGTGGTGTCGACCTGGCTGTTGCCGCTCTTATTGCTGAGCGCCAGGTGTCACGGCCGGTATTGACAGCGAAAAATATACCGATAGTCCCGGAGATCCTGGTGCCGCGTTTAGGGGATTATCTGATCGAAAAAGGCATCATCGCTCAGGTTGATCTGGATCGTGCTCTTGAGCTCCAAAAACAAAGGACCGAGAGTGGTAAACAGATTCTCCTTGGGCAGATGCTGCTTGAGCTTAACCTAATTACATCTGAGATCCTGGACCAGGTGATCACGGAGCAAATCCTACATCTCCAGACCGCACTGCGCCAATCAAACCAGCTCCTCGAGCAGCGTGTTGAAGAACGCACCCGCGATTTACAGCATGCCCTGGAGAAGCTGGAAGAGCTGAACCAGCTGAAAGCAAATTTTATCGCCAATATCTCCCATGAGCTCCGTACCCCACTGACGCATATTAAAGGCTACCTGGATATCCTGTTAGATGGTGGTTTTGGTGCGCTTTCTGACCAGCAGCGCAGTGCTATGGAGATCCTGCAGAAATCAGAGCAGCGCCTGGAACGGTTAATCGAAGACCTGATTCAATACTCTCTCATCTCGCGTGGAGAGTTGACCCTGACCAGGAAACCGGTCTCGCTGGATTTATTGGTTCATCGTGCGGTTGAATCGTCAATGCATCGGGCTCACTCTTCCCAGGTGATCTTGCATGCCAATATCCCACCCGACCTGCCGTTAGTGAGCTGTGATGAGGAAAAGATCGAGTGGGTTGTTTACCAGTTAATCGATAATGGGTTAAAATTTACCTTGAAGGGGGGCAAGGTAGAGATAAGCCTCTCCCAGATCGGAGAACGTGTAGTCTTGAAGGTCATTGATTCCGGGATCGGTATTCCGGATGAGAAATTGCCGGAGGTCTTTGAAGCTTTCCATCAATTGGATGGCTCCGCGACCAGGCGTTATGGTGGTACGGGACTGGGCCTGGCTCTGTGCCACCGGATTATCGAGGCGCATGTCTCGATCATCGACGTAAAATCTCAGGTTGGAGTGGGCACTGAGTTCTCCTTCTCCCTCCCTATTGCTGCAAACCTCCCAGTGGATGATCCGGCATGAGCGACGAAACCACGATCTCCGGCACGTTGCGCCCTGAGGAGCTCGAGGCGGTCTACGCTATCAGCCGGTCGGTCGCCCGGGCGGTTGATCTCGATTCGGCCCTGGATGAAATTATCCGGCTGGCTCGACCGGTATTCATTTTTGACAACATGGTCCTCTATCTGCAGCGTGGGAAAGATAACCTGGATCCCGCCTATGCACGCGCCATTGGGCGCGGCAGGTCCCACGAAGCCGATCTGGCCTGGGGCTATTCAACCGCCAATGAAGCCCTCGAGACGGCCCAGGTTGTTATTCGTATTGAAAAAATGGAGAATTACGAGCAGGATCGCACGCAACTGCGCTACTCGCTCGGCTTGCCGTTATACTGGGCTGCCGAAAATGCCATGGGCGCTCTGGTTTTCATTCGTTTCGGTGGTCCATCCTTTAACCCGGACCAGATTCGCCTGGCGGAATTTATCGCTGTGCATGTTGCTCAGCTCCTGGGGCATACAAATCTCATGGAGCGCGTTGCCAGCCTGGAGGCTGAGCGCCGCTTGAACCGCTTGCAGGAAAATTTCATTGCCACGGTGTCGCATGAGCTTCTGACCCCATTAGGATTTATAAAGGGGTACGCGACCACATTGCTGCGGGATGATACAAATTGGGATGACAGCACCCGCCGTGAATTCTTGACCATCATCGATGATGAAGCGGATAGGCTTCACGAGCTGATCGAAAACCTGATGGATTCCTCTCGCCTCCAGGCAGGCACATTGCGGATGAGCTTCCAGCTACTACGCCTGGATACCTTCTTGAAAGAAATGGCGCTGCGTACAAACTCACGCAATGAAGATATCAATATCGTCCTTAAGTTGCCCAAAAACGGCATTGTCGTGCAGGCCGATCCTACCCGCCTGGCACAGGTATTCGATAATTTGCTGTCTAATGCCATCAAGTACGCTCCTGGAGCACAGGTAACCATCACTTTAGTTAAAAAAGACCAGGCTGCCCACGTATCCGTAAGGGACAATGGTCCAGGTATTGCACCAGAACACATGAAGAGCTTGTTCGAGCGTTTTTTTCGAGCACCCACCAAAAATACGACGGTGCGTGGCACCGGCCTGGGTTTGTACATATGCCGGCGGATCGTGCAGGCTCACGGCGGTGAGATCTCAGTCGAATCGATCGTCGGTGAAGGGACCACATTTCATATCAAGCTGCCATTGGAACATAAACAAAATGAGTTGGAGCCGAATCTATCATTGAGGGAGATGAACCTATGAGCGCCCGAATTCTGATCGTGGACGATGAACCACGCTACCTGCGTCTGATGGAAGCCAACCTGATCACGGACGGATACCTTGTCATTAAGGCCACCAATGGACAGGAAGCGGTCGATGTAGTTGCCTCACAGCAGCCCGATCTGGTGCTGATGGATATCATGATGCCGGTCCTGGACGGGTTTGGGGCTACAGAGAGGATTCGCGAGTTCTCCAGCGTGCCGATCATCGTAGTCACTGCCCGCGGGGAGGAGAACGCGCGCGTTCGCGGTCTGGACCTGGGCGCGGACGACTATATTGTCAAACCTTTTTCGGCTACCGAGCTGCTAGCCAGGGTGCGCGCAGTTTTAAGGCGTGTAAAAACCTCTGGCGGCACACAGCAGGCAGTCTTCACACACGGCAATCTGCGCATCGACTTTGCCCGAGCTGAGGTATTCCGCGGGGAGCGGATTGTTTATCTCTCTGCAACGGAATATCGTTTGCTGCTGCAGTTTGCTCACAACATCGGCAAGGTTCTCAACTCAGAAGAGCTCCTGACCAATGTTTGGGGACCTGAATATGGAGAAGACAAGGAGATCCTGTGGGTCAGCATCTCGCGGCTGCGCCAGAAACTGGAAGACGATCCCAAGAATCCGCAGCATATCGTCACGCGCTCGGGTTTGGGATACACCATGCCGCCGCATCAGGATTGAGGCTTATAGGCTGAGAGCAGCTTTCATATTAGTGAGGTGAGGCCGCGCAACACAGTCCACGCGATTACTCTGCTATAATGGCAGAGTGAGGGACCATTTCCACATCTGTAGGACGGTTTTCAGCCAATTTGTTTACGGTCACGAAATAGTCTAACTTTTATGATTAATGGTTTATCTGATGCCCTATGGTTTCAGGAGTGCTTGAGAAGATGAATTCATTAGCCTTGACAATTCGAGCAAAGAAACTGGGCGCTCTGATACGGGATGCGCGTCTGAGCGCAGGCAAAAAGATGGATGAATGCGCTGCTGCAATCGGTGTGACTGAAGCAGCAATTGAATCCTATGAGATGGGAGCATCTTCGCCTTCCCTTCCGGAACTGGAACTGCTGGCTTACTACCTGAATGTTCCCCTGGAGCATTTTTGGGGTAACATGTCCATCACGACTGGTTCGCTATCTGCACGCCAGGTTGACCTGGAGCAATTGATGGGCATTCGCCAGCGTATGATCGGTGCCTGTTTGCGCAAGTCGCGCATGGAAGCGGATTTATCCTTGGATGATCTATACGAACGGACAGGTATTGACTCAAAGCAGCTTGAGTCGTATGAATATGGTCAAACGCCTGTGCCACTGCCTACCCTGGAAATGCTCACGGATACATTGAATTTACCCATCAAGGAGTGTTTCGATAAACAGGGACCGGTGGGCAAGTGGGTCGGTCAGCAGCGCCTTGTACAGGATTTTCTGCAGCTGGATCCTGTACTTCAGTCATTTGTCTCGAAACCTATTAACCGCCCATACCTGGAGCTGGCACAACGATTAAGCGAGATGTCGGTAGATAAATTGCGGTCTGTCGCTGAGGGTCTGTTAGAAATCACTTTATAGTATTTAAAATGAGTGAAGCGCTTTCACCTAAACAATTACTCGATGAAGCCCGCGCGGATTATCAGCGTGGGAACTATTCCGGTGCAGCCCGGGCTTTCGAGGCTGCCGCTGACGCTTATCGATTAACCGGTGACGAGCTGGCAGCCTCTGAGGCGCTCAACAACGCTTCGGTGGCTCATTTGCAGACCGGGGACAAAGCGGCGTCATATCGTGCAGTGGATGGGACGGCGGAAGTGTTCGCTGCCGCGGGAGATATCCGCCGGCAAGGCATGGCCCTGGGAAACCTGGGGGCCGCCCTCGAATCTCTGGATCGTTTAGACGAGGCAATGGAAGCCTACAAGCAATCTGCAGAACTGCTCGAACAAGCCGGTGATAATGCGTTGAGAGCGCACGTGATGCAGTCTCTATCCTCCGTCCAGCTGCGCACTGGTCACCAGCTTGAAGCTCTTGCCAGCATGCAGGCTGGTCTTGCAGGTGTTGATAAGCCCAGCCCCGTCCAACGAGCGCTGAAAAAATTGCTGCGCGTCCCATTTAACCTGATCAATCGTGGGTGAGGGTAAATTTTGTTCCTCATGAGAGCCAAGCGGCTAGCAA
This sequence comes from uncultured Anaerolineaceae bacterium, assembly GCA_964525785.1. GTDB lineage: Bacteria > Chloroflexota > Anaerolineae > Anaerolineales > UBA4823 > JAQBDA01. Next base: position 22,177 of record CAZGIX010000048.1, on the reverse strand, counting down.
TCCAGTCCGCTTCGGTTGATGATCGCCAGCAACTGGCTAACCTGATCCATTTTGGCGTACATGTTCACCGCCACCTGGATTGGCGATCGCCTCTGGATTGGGTCGGACACCAGCCCTTCCTGGTTGGATTTCAAGATGGTGAGATGCTGGCTGCTCTGGCATGCCCTCCGGATCCGCCGAATGTTGCGTGGATTCGAATCTTTGCGGCTGCAGAGAGCGACATGCTGAACCATCTCTGGTCTGAGCTGTGGGAAGCCAGCCTGGCTCAGCTCAAGGGTTTGTACGCTCCAATGCGCATAGCAGCTATCCCAATGCAAGGTTGGTTCAAGAATTTTTTGGAGGCCAGTGGATTTGCCTGTGATCATCGTGTGGTGGTGCTTGCCTGGGAGGGCAATGAACTACCACCCACGCCCTCCAGCCCATCCGTGGTGATCAGGCCAATGCTTTTTGATGATATCTCCCAGATCGAAAAGATCGACGCGGCTGCATTTGGTGGAGTCTGGCAGAATTCCCGATCCTGCCTGGAGATTGCTTATCAGCAGAGCGCAGTGGCGACGGTCGCCGAAACAGAGAACCATTTGGTTGGCTACCAGATCAGCACAGCAACGCAGATGGGTGGGCATCTGGCGCGTCTGGCAGTTCTCCCCCAATCCCAGGGTCACGGAATCGGTTACTCTATGCTGCACGACCTGCTCCTCCAATTCCACCACCGCGGCGCGCGCGCAGTGACCGTCAATACTCAACACGATAACTTCGCCTCGTTATCTATCTATAGAAAAGCAGGTTTTCGCTTGACCGGCGAAGAATACCCGGTATATGAGTACGAAATGGGCAGGCATATCTCTATCCCGCCTCTTTCCGCTTAATATCTCCTAATTACTTGTAGATTTGATCTAGACAAACCACACTGGGCATGGTGTAATTTGTGCCTGTATCCTAGATATATGGAGAGAAGATGGCTAAAAAAGTAGAGAACAAGAGTAAGCGCCAGATGATCCGCGAGCAGCGCGCACAACGTCAGCGCCAACAGCGTCTGCTGGTAATCGGGATCATCACCCTGGCTGCCCTGGTGGTGGCGGGGTTGTTGATTTATCCGTCCTTACGCGATGCTGCTGCACCTGTGAGTGAAATCGTCAGCATCACGCCGGAAGCACGCCCGTTCGCCGACGGCAAAGTCATGGGGGAAGCCAATGCACCCGTGTTGGTGGAGGTCTGGTCAGATTTCCAGTGCCCGGCATGTCAACAGTTCGCTCAATCGGTCGAGCCTCTGTTAGTGGAGAACTACGTTGCTACCGGCAAAATCCGCTATGAGTACCGTCACTTCCCTTTCATCGATGACCAGGCAATCGGAGATGAATCAGACCAGGCTGCCAATGCCAGTATGTGCGCCGCCGCGCAGGATAAGTTCTGGGAGTACCATGATTTTCTATTTGCGAACTGGGATGGCGAAAACCAGGGCGCATTTGCTGATAAGCGCCTGGTTGCCATCGCAGAGGCGGCAGGCCTGGATATGGCACAGTTCAATGATTGCTTCGAAGCAAACACGTACGAGGATGTTATCAACCAGGATCTGGCGGATGGCAACAGCGCCGGTGTTACAGGCACTCCCAGTGTGTTTGTAAACGGTACGATTATCAAGCCTGGTTTTGTGCCATCCTTTGATGATGTCGCCCAGGCAATCGACGCCGCCATCGCAGGACCATAACCGCATCCCGAGATTCAGGCATTTTCAAAATCACTCCCCTTGGAAGAGGGGGGTTTTATTATCAGCAACCGGCTTTGGATGAATTTGTTGTTACAAATGTCTGGCAACTACTATTGAATACCCAGCGCTGCCAGCACTGCTACGATTAATGGCGCAATAACCAGGGCTGGCAGGAAATTCCCCACCCGGATGGGCTTGATCTCCAACAAGCTGCTGACGGCAATGCCGATCAATAGGATGCCCCCGACAGCCGTCATTTCGTTCATCATCGCCGGGGTGGTCACAGCCTGCGCCTGGGCTGCCAGCATACTGAGCCCGCCCTGGTATACCAGGATGACCGGTATCGAGAAAAGCACGCCCACCCCCAGGGACGAAGCAAAAGCCAGCGCAGCAAATCCATCCAAAACCGATTTAATTGCCAGCAGGTTGTAGTCTCCGGTTAAGCCGTCCTGAATCGATCCTAGAATAGTCATCGGACCAACGCAGAACACCAGCGAAGCAGTCAAAAAACCGCGTATGAAGCGGCTCCCCTCTGAGTTGGCCTTGTTGGCGGTGAAGCGCCTCTCCAGTAAAGCCCCTAAATCGGACAACCGGTCTTCTATGCGCCACCATTCTCCCAATAGACCGCCAACCAACAAGCTGCCCAGGACAACGATGGCATTTTCGGTGTCCAGGAACATCTGAATACCAAGTGAGGCTGTGAACAATCCCAGACCGGCAATCACAGTCTGGCGCATGCGGCCAGGTAGCCGCGCTCCCACCAGCAGTCCAACGCTGCCCCCGATGAAGACGGCGATCATATTGATGACAGTACCTGTCATTGGCTGGACCGGTTTATTCTTTTGCCAGCGTCGGTTTGGATTTCCCCGCGGCTTGATTTTCGAGTAATTCCAGAACAAAACACAGGGATGACAGCCGGTTGAGATAGCGCAGCAATTCCGCATTTTCTAGTTCACCCATGTGGACCAGTTCGGCGATCTTGCGCTCAGCCCGGCGTACTATCGTGCGCGCGAGAGACAGCAGCCCCCCGGCGGGAGAGTCGCCCGGGACAATAAACTCTTTGGGCATCTCCACCTGTGCACTGATCTGGTCTACCTGGCTCTCGAGCCAATCGACCCTGCTTTCGTCGATCACCCTGAACCGTCCAGCATTCTCAGGCGTGGCAGCTACTTCGGACATCATGTGGTATAGATCGCGCTGTGTGATGAGCAGCAGCTCCCTGGATTGTTCCACCTGGCAGAAGGCGCGTGCCGTGCCCAGCGCTGCGCTGGCTTCGTCGATCGTTCCCACTGCCTCAGGGCGTGGGTGGTACTTGGCGACGCGTGACTCTCCCAGCAGGTTCGTAAATCCATCATCACCGCCACGAGTGTAAAATTTGGTCATGCGCATAATTATAATCGTTCCAGATCATCTGGCCCGGTCTACACCGAATTGGACTAATGTTGTATACTATAGTTCAGCTTGGTACTCCAGGCCTTGGAAAGGAGATCGATCGTATGCAAATCCGTTGCTATCACTGCCACAAGCCTTTCGCATTGGGCAAGGAGACTGTCCACCAGGCCCTGGATCAGATGGTTGAACAGGAGCTGGGACACTATAACGCCCAATGTCCGCATTGCCGGCGTGTAAACAGAGTATCACGTGATGAACTGCTGCGCGCTGCCCCGGATTGGAAGGCTCCCAAACCTGAAGACACTCCTTCCAATACATAACTCACTTGACGAAGCAGCCCGCATCGGATCTGAGGGGTGGAGTGGGTTGAATAAATATGTGTAATTTACTCTATTAAGGTTGCTTTATGGATAAAACCCTGCGCTTTGACTCCTCAGCTGAGATGAAAGCTGCTCTTGGTGAACAGCGGTATATCACCAACGATGAGATTGCAACCATCCTATACCTCAGCCAGCAGCTGGGTAAGCCGCTCCTTGCTGAAGGTCCGGCTGGAGTGGGCAAGACAGAGCTGGCAAAAGCTCTCGCTGGGGCTACCCGACGCGAACTTATCCGCTTGCAGTGCTATGAAGGCCTGGACGAAACCAAGGCGCTCTACGAGTGGGAGTATGCCAAACAGCTGCTGTATACCCAGCTGTTGCGCGATAAACTCCAGGAGACCTTGTCTGCTTCATCTAGTCTGGCTGAAGCCGCTGATCAGCTGGCTGCAGAAGAGGATGTGTTCTTTTCCATGCGCTTTTTACTGCAGCGCCCGCTCCTGAAGGCCATCCTCAGCGAGCTCCCGGTCGTGCTTCTGATCGATGAGATCGACCGCGCCGATGCCGAGTTCGAAGCCTTCCTCCTCGAAGTATTGAGTGATTTTCAGGTCAGCGTGCCTGAGCTTGGAACGCTGGCCGCGGTGCACCGCCCGTTGGTAATCCTGACCAGCAACAATACGCGCGAGCTGAGTGAAGCTCTCAAGCGGCGTTGTCTGTACCTTTTCATTGGCTATCCTTCTATAGAACAAGAATTGGCAGTGGTGCGCTTGAAAGTTCCAGAGCTGTCTCCCAGGTTGGCGCACCAAGCGGTCGAGCTGGTGCAAAGCCTGCGCGCAATGGATCTGCGTAAATCACCCAGCATCAGTGAAACCCTGGATTGGGCCAAGGCGCTGGTGACCCTTAATGCCCGCAGCCTGGACGAGGCTACCCTACAAAACACCCTCAGCATACTGCTCAAACACGAAAGCGACCTGCAGCGGGCAAAACGCTGGCTACAGCAGCCTCCGCCTGGTGGACGATCCGGAGACGGAGATGAATCCCGTCTGACCCGCTGGAAGAATTAATCCGGAGCAGGAGCATGGAAGAGCGGATCGTAAAATTCATCTCTGCATTACGCTCGGCGGGTGTGCGTGTGAGCCTGGCAGAGAGCGCTGATGCTATGTACGCGGTTGATGTGCTGGGGGTTAAGAACCGGGAAGCATTCCGAGTCAGCCTGCGGGCCACTTTGATTAAAGATGCCAGGGATATCCCGGTGTTCGAGGAGCTGTTCCCGCTTTTCTTTGGAGGCGCAGAAAACCCGCCGCTGATGAATTTATCCGACGACCTGACCCCCGATGAGGCGAAAATGCTGGCAGAAGCAATTCGCCAGTTCAACGAACAGATCAAAGAGATGTTCGACCGTTTGATGAGGGGAGAAAAGCTCAGCCAGGAAGATCTCGAGCGCCTGGCAAAATTCGTTGGACTTAACCAGGCGGACGATCTGCGCTATAGGGAGTGGATGGCTCAACGGATGCAGAAAGCCCTGCATTTTCGCGAGGTCCGGGAGGCTTTGCAGGAGCTCGCTGAAACCCTGGCCCAGATGGGGATGGACAAGCAGCGCGCCGAGCAGCTGCAGCAGCTATTGAACGCCAACCTGCAGGGTTTAGAGGACCAACTGCGGCAGTTTTCCGGTCAGCGTATTGCCGAGAATTTAGGCCAACAGCCTCCTGAGGATGGAGTGGACCGGTTGATGAACCGTCCGTTCAACGCTCTAACCGAGAAGGATATGGATCTGCTCCGAAAAGAAGTACGACGCATCGCGGCTGCCCTGCGCACCAGGATTGCCTTACGCCAGAAGCGTTCCAAGGGTGGGCAGCTGGATGCTAAGGCTACTATACGCGCTAACCTGAAGCATGGGAATGTGCCGATCGAGATCAAGCATCGCGAGCATACTCTGAAACCACGTCTGGTCGTCTTGTGCGATATCAGCACCTCCATGCGTTTTTGTTCTGAGCTGATGCTCAGCCTGTTATACGCTCTCCAGGACCAGATCAGCAAGACCAATGCTTTTGCTTTTATCGACCACCTGGAGTACATCTCGCCTGATTTCGAAGGCCGGGACTCACATCAAGCTGTACGACAGGTGCTGGAGCGGATGCCGTCGGGCTATTACAACACCGATTTGGGCTTCAGTTTGGATAATTTTTCGGGAAAGTACCTGGAAACAGTCGACAGCCGCACGACATTCTTGATCGTGGGTGATGGGCGTAATAATTACAACGATCCGCGCACCGATATATTCAACACGCTGGCTCGCCGTAGCCGGCGTATGATCTGGCTTACACCGGAAGCGATGGCTTTATGGGGTACTGGCGACAGCGATATGCTGAAATACGCCGTGGACTGCGATGCAATCCTGCAAGCCGATACACTATCGCAGCTCACTTCGGCGGTCGATAAACTGCTCACTCAAGTTTGAACACACCACAAAGAAAGTACAATTTTCGGATAGGTACGAATCCAGTAAGGAGCTACGGACTTTAGAAATAATCTATCGGGGGTGGTGCCTGCTCCTCGGAAGGCTCAGCCTCATTCAGCCGGTCGTATAAGAAATTGATCTCTTTCACTCTCGCCTGAAGCGCCTCGTCCAGGCAGCCGGCTGGCATGCGCCATGCCCAGTTGCCGATGGGGTTGCCAGGGTAGTTCATCCGGGCTTCGTTTCCCAGGCTCAAGAGATCCTGCAGCGGTGCGATTGCATAAGCAGCTACTGACCCCCAACATGCCCGGATCATATCCCAGGAGACATCCCTGCCATCGCGTGCCAGATAACGCCGGTAGTAAGATTTTTCTTCTTCGGGGGCGCGATCATACCAACCACGCACGGTGTCGTTGTCGTGCGTCCCGGTGTACACCACACAGTTCTCGATGTAATAGTGCGGCAGGTACTCTTTGACCCCCATAGAAAAAGCAAACTGCAAAATCCTCATACCAGGTAGGTGAAACTCCTCCCGCAATGCCACTACATCTGGAGTGATCACCCCCAGGTCCTCGGCGATGATGGGCAGAGTTCCCAGAGCATCCTCCAGTGCAGCGAAGAAACCTTTTCCCGGTCCTGGCACCCAGCGTCCATTTTCAGCGGTTTTGTCACCTCCAGGTACCTCCCAATAGCCGGCAAAACCACGGAAATGATCCAGGCGTACGATATCGACCAGGCTGAGCACCGAGCGCATCCGTTCCAGCCACCAGGCATATCCTGTCTCCTTGTGAGCATCCCAGCGGTAGAGCGGGTTGCCCCATAACTGCCCGGTGGGGGAGAAGTAGTCCGGTGGCACACCTGCCACCAGTGTGGGCTGACCAGTCTTATCCAGCGCAAATAGCTCAGGGTGAGCCCATACGTCGGCGCTGTCGTGCGCTACGAAGATTGGGATATCTCCAATAATTCGGATGCCATGACCGGCTGCGAAATCATGCAGTTGTGACCACTGGCGGAAGAAGATGAACTGCCGGAACATCTGCCGCTGGATCGATGTGTGCAGATCTCCCCGGGCTCCATCCAGCGCCTCTGGTTGGCGATCGCGCAATGGCGGTGTCCAGGTGCTCCACGGCGCCCCGCCGTGGTACTCTTTGAGCGCCATGAACAGTGCAAAATCTTCCAGCCAGTCAGCTTGGGATTGCTGGAACTGCTGGCTTGCCTGGCGAAGTACTAGGGAGGCGGACCGCTCGAAATTTGCATAGGCGCGGTCGAGCAGCGCCAGCTTCCAAGGGATGACTGCCCCGAAATCGACACGTCCCTCCGGGAAAAATGGTCGTTCATCCAGGTCACCCTGGCTCAGCAGCCCATCCTCCAGCAAGCTCTGGGGACTGACAAGATAGGGATTGCCGGCAAAGGCGGAGAAACACTGGTAGGGTGAATCACCGTAACCGGTGGGGCCAAGGGGCAAGATTTGCCACAGCCCGCAGCCGATCTTCGTCAGGAAATCAACCCAGGCGATTGCTTCCGGCCCGATATCCCCGATGCCGCAAGGTCCTGGCAGACTGGTGGGGTGCAGAATGATCCCGGACGCACGGTTAAACTTCATATGCCAACCTCTCGGTTTGGATATACTCTCCGCTGCGCACAATGTTTGAAGAGTAATCGGATGGAACGACATCTGTAGCGATAATTGCACCAGCCTCGATCATCATTCCAGATGGCACCTGGCTGTTCTTGCCGATCATCGAAATCGGATGCCCTTCGCCCGTATAGCTGCTGCCAACAGTGGCTTTTTCCTCAATATGAACCTTTTTATCGATAATCGCACATTCCACCATACAGCCCGCTTCTATCCTGGTATCGGAAAGGATCACCGATTTACGCACCACTGCGCCGGGGCCTACCCGCACCCCAGGTGAGAGAATGCTGTTCTCAACCAGCGCGCCGGGTGCGATCTCACAACCATTCGTGATCATGCTGTCAATGATCGTCGCTCCACGGGTAATGCGCGCCGGTGGGCGTTCTTCGGTGCGTGTGTGGATGATCCAGGACCGGTCGTTCAAATTGATCGACGGTGGTTCTTTCAGGAGATCCATCTGGGCTCGCCAATACGATTCGATCGTCCCGACATCCACCCAATAGCCGGTAAAGGGGAACGTAAACACCCGGTAGCCTCGGTTTACCATTAATGGAATCAAATCTTTACCGAAATCGTGGGACGATTCGGCATTCTTGTGGTCTTCCCACAGCAATGGATCCAGCACCTCCCGGTTGAACAGGTAGACACCCATATTCACCAGGTCGGAGGGTGGATTGGCAGGTTTCTCAACAAAATCGACCACTCGGTAATCATCTCCAACGCTTAGGATGCCGAACCGCGAAGCCTCCGACACAGGCACTCGGAAGCTTGCCATGGTGAGGTCGGCGTCATGGTCGGTGTGAAAAGCCATCATGGCGTCGTAGTTCATCTCGTAAATATGATCCCCAGACAGGATCAAGATCAGATCTGGATCACCGGCCTTGATAAAGCGGAAATTCTGCTGCACTGCATCTGCGGTCCCCAGGTACCAATCGGATGCGCCGCGTGCTTTGTAGGGCATGAATATGCGTACACCACCGGTGAAATCCCGGTTCAAGTCCCAGGGACCGCCTGCCCCAATATGTTCGATCAATGAGTGCGGGCGATACTGTGCCAGGATCATCACGTCAAAGAAGCCGGAATTGACGCAGTTGGATAGAGGAAAATCGATTATGCGGTATTTACCGGCGAATGGGACTGCAGGCTTGGTGCGCTTGGCGGTCAGGATCCCCAATCGCGAGCCCTCTCCACCCGCCAGGATGATGGCGCGAGTCTTCATGTTTTAGCTCCTCATTCTTGTCAAATTAGAGCAAAATTACCTAATTTCTTATCAACTGGTGTTACAATAGTCTCTGCCTTGCTGTCAGGACTACGCCTTGATGGCAGAGTGCACACTGTGGCGTGTATAAATTGCTTAGAAGATTATCAGAACTGTAACGCGAGCATATTTTACACGATTAACCAGGTAAGGGGATTATCTGACGAGACCGATGGTCCGCTGAACGAATTCGATTTTATATAAACCTATAGCGAAGTTGTGATGTTCGTCACTTATCACAGATGCTCGAAAATGATATATTCTCCTGGCTGTAATTTGCGTTGAACACGGAATGACTTTGCGCACTTATTGCATCCACGCCCATTTTTACCAGCCGCCGCGCGAAGACCCCCTGACCGGCGAAATCCCCCAGGAATCTGGGGCTGCTCCCTACCCTAACTGGAACGAACGCATCCTTTCTGAATGCTACCGCCCAAATGCTGAGTTGGGTAATTTTGCCCGTATCAGCTTCAATATCGGGCCAACCCTTTACCAATGGATGTCCATGTACGATCCGGCTACCTGCGCGAAGATCCAGGCACAAGATGGTGAGAATGTCCGGCGTTTTGGGGTGGGCAACGCAATAGCCCAATCCTATAACCACACCATCTTGCCCCTGGCTTCGACTCGCGATAAAGTAACCCAAATTGCCTGGGGTATTGCCGAGTTCGAGCACCGCTTTGGACGGAAACCGCAGGGTATGTGGCTGCCCGAGACTGCTGCCAACCTGGAGACGTTATCGATTATGGCAGACCAGGGCATCCAGTTCACCATCCTGGCTCCCTGGCAGGCCGATCATAATAACCTGGATGTAACTGAGCCATACAGGATTCCCTTACCGGGTGGGCGTAGCATCACTGGCTTTTTTTATCACCAGGAACTCAGCGGCGGGATCAGCTTCAATCCGGGGATGACGATCAACGCCGACCAATTCGCATCATCTGATCTTGTTTCCCGGTACCTTGGCGAGAAATCCCAGCGTGGGGAGCCCCAGCTTCTCCTGCTGGCCTCGGATGGTGAACTGTACGGGCACCACCAGCCGCATCGCGACCTGTTCCTCGCGCACCTGCTCAACGGCGCAGGGCGTCGTTGTGGGCTAACCCCAACTTATCCGGCGCTGTGGCTGAAAGAGCACCCGGTGCGGCGCAGCGTGAGCTTACGTGAGGATACCTCTTGGAGTTGCCACCATGGGCTGGGACGCTGGCTGGGCACCTGCGCCTGCATACCTGGTGACGTAAGCTGGAAGCCCCAGCTAAGATATGCCATCGAGCGGCTGTCTACAGCCATTGATGACCTGTACGAACAATCCCTGGCAGGCTGTATCGCCGAACCGTGGTCGCTGCGCGATCGCTACATCCATGTAATGCTGGGAGAAATACCGGTTGAGGAGCTGATCATGGAGTGCGCCGGTTTGTGCTTGTCAGATGACAAGATCGTACAGATCCAAATGTTGCTGGAAGCACAGCGCGAAAGGCAGCGATTCTATACGTCCTGCGGCTGGTTCTTCGACGACTTTGATCGTATAGAGCCGCGCAACATCCTGGCGTATGCTGCCCAGGCAGTACGCCTTACCCGACTGGCAACTGGCGTCGATTTGGAGCCTTATCTCTTGCACGATCTGGCCAAGATCTACAGCCTGCGCTCGGGGCTGCGCGCCGATCGCGTCTTCCGCCAGCATCTGCACCGATTGGTCCTCGACGGGCGTCTGGTGGCGGGGGATTAACCGACCCATTTACCTGTTCTCTACGGCCGTGGGTGAATTACCCTGCTTGTAACCTGCTCTCTATTGGTGATCGGGACTCACTGTCTGATCCCCTCTAACAACTTCTCCACCTGGTAGCCCGAATCAGCCGCGGCATCCTGCAGCTCCTGGATGACTGCGCGGCATGCCAGCAGACTATTCTCGATCGCCTCGCCTGCCTGCTCCTCCGCCGCTGTCTGCAGAGCCTGGGCGGTAACCATCCACCACAGCCACTCATCGAGGGCTTCTTTATTGAACCACAGGACGCCTTGGTAGCGGTTGACTCCCAGCCAGCGCTGCACGTCGCCGTCCTCCAGCCAGCCCTGCAGCGCCTTGAAAGCTGACTGCCGTATCTCAGTCCTCTTACTTATCCTGAACTGCGGCAGCCAATCCTGGTGAGTGATCAGCAGCTTGATCGTAGCGACCATTTTCTGTGCTCTGGATTCGTCAATGCCTAAATCCCTGAATGCCTGCCCGAGCAGCTTGCCCAGCAGCCATTCATCGATCCAGGCCCGGCTGATCTCTGCACCATCCAGCTTATCCAGCATACTCCCCAGGCGGCGTGTAAACAACCAGCCCAGCAGCGTGCCCCAGATAGACGCATCGCCTGCCAGCAGGGCGCTGCCCGGCGAGCCTTCTGTGCCGGATGCCAGGTAATCTAACGCAGCCTTTATTTTGCGCTTAACTGGTTGGCCGATATTCTCCTCAAGCTTTCCTACCTTGAGCAGCGCCAGGATGTCCTGGCGAATCAGGCGGGCCACCAGCTGCGGATTACCGCTGCCATCGATGAATTCCACGATCTGCGTCAGCAGCAGGCGGGCTTTCTCTTCCACTTCGTCCAGCACCGGCTCCAGGTCAGCTTCCGGATAAATGTCTACGCCGGCGCGGTGGTCGATCAGCCATCTAATCTGACCGGCATTGACCAGCTCTCGGAAGGGGGTGTGAACAGTTTGCAGAAAGATCTCCTTGAGAGCTTCTTCGATATCTGGCACCCCGCGCCCGCCCAGATAGCTTGCCAGGTGGGCGTATTGGCGCCAATCGTTGTCTTCGACCTCCCGGAAGTCTATAAAAACATGGTATTTGTAGGCGTCCAGCTCGACGTACAAACCCTGGTCATGCAGCTCCTGGCTGTTGCGGATATACTCGAGTCCTGATATCGAGTCGCGGAAGATGGTATAGTACCGTCCATCATGCTGCAGCCCTAAACCTTCCCCAAGCGTGCGCTGTACGAGGGTCTTTTCATCGCCATTTCCGGACTTGACCGGGTATGCTGACGAGATGCGAATCCAGCCTTGGGCGGAGGCGAATTTATTGTGATACACCACCAGAGCCCGTTCCTCTCCGGAGCAGTTGGAATAGGCGTATACATCTTCATTGACATAGCCATCAGCTGTGTAGAAATCGTACAAGAGGAAATCTTGGGCCTCAGCGAATATGTAGCGTTTGCGCAGCAGTGGGAAGATCTCGCGCTGGTGGCGTTCGACCAGGTAATTGTCCACGGCTTCATCCCAGTATGCCTTGCGGTATTCCATGCCGTATTTCTCAGTGAAGCCCTCGATCTGCCCATGCCCGAACATCGGCAGCCCCGGCAAGGTTGCCATCATGGCACACGTCCCAAAATACTTGTCTCCTTTGCCGAACTGGTCTACCGCTGTGCGTTCATCAGGATTGTTCATGAAATTAACATAGCGCTTGAGAATCTGCGGGTCGAACTCCAACGTGTTCTTGATCACCAACCGGTATTCCTGGTTCTTCTCATCGCGCAGCATATTCATAAAGGCGCTGTTGTATACCCTGTGCATTCCCAGGGAGCGGACAAAATATCCTTCCATCAGCCAGAAGGCCTCTGCCAGCAGCAGGGTATCGGGCTGCTCTTGAGCCACCCGGTCGACCACCTCGCGCCAGAACTCGAGCGGCATAACAGCATCGAACTGCTCGCGCGTCAAACCATATTCGGAGCGGGAGGGGATATCACCACCACTGCCGGGTTCCGGATACCACAGGCGCTGGTAATGCTTCTTGGCCAGGGTCATGGCGGCGTCGAAGCGGATGATGTGGAACTTGCGCGCCACATGCAGGATGGTCTGGATCACGGCCTCGCGCACTTCGGCTTTGAGATAATCAAGCTGGGCGGTATCGTTCCAGGGGAATGAAGTGCCGTCGTTTCCGTGGTAGATGTATTTCTCCTGACCGCTCCAGAAGTCAACCCGCTTGAACACCACCGCCGCGTCGCTGTTGTCGTAATAATGGTCCTCCAGGTAGAGCCCAACCCGCCCATCCCAGGATAAGTTTGGTCCGTTAAACGTATACGAAGGGAAAGGACTATAATCTAGAGAGACGAACCAGTTTGGGTGTTCGATCACCCAGCGCGAGTCTATCCCCATATGGTTGGGAACCATATCAGAGGCCAGCCGTATTCCGTATTTCCAGGCACGGTCACGCAGCACCTGGTAGGCTGCCTCTCCCCCCAGGTCAGCAGCGATATCGTAAGCGAACAAGGAATAGGCAGATGCAACTGCTTCCGGATTGCCGCGTAATTGCTTGATGCGCTTGGAGGCAGGGCTGCGCTCCCAAAGCCCGATCAACCACAGCCCGGTGAAGCCATAGCGTGCCAGGATTTCGAGCTCTTCATCGGGGATTTGATCCAGCGTGGTGATCGAGCGTTCATATTTTTTTGAGAGCTGGTCCATCCACACGTAAGCATTTTTTGCAATCAGCACGCAGCTGGGCATCCAGTCCCGGTCGGGACTGAATTTCTCCAGCTCCAGTTCCATCCCGGCAAACTCGTACACGCGTGCCGGACCAGGCCCAAAGAAAGTGGCTTTTTCCTCTTCTTTGATCAAGTCCAGGCTGGTCAGCAGCCGGTAGAGATACCTGCCCAACAGAGTAGCCCAGCGAGTGCGGATATATTCCAGCTGGGCGAACAGCGAGTGCGGCGCGGCCAGCGCCGGGCTGCGCAGCATGTCAAGCAGATTCTGGTTATCCGGACCGAACGTGGGTTGGGTATCGAAGAAATCGTGCAGACTGGCGATGATGGCGTTGTAAGCGGTTTCTTGCTTGAGAGCGGTATCATCGAACAGTTCGTAATACGGAGCAAATGCCGGGTTGGCGTTCGCCAGCCACAGCATGATCATTTCTTCGAGCACCACCTGGCGATGAGGCACCCCGTCCGTCGCTCCGCTGAGGTAGTTGTCCAGGCTGATCTCTTTCCGGTAGACTGCGACCGGTGGGAACTCCTGGCAGAATTTCCACACTGCCTTATTGACCTGCTCTTCCCCTACCTGATCCGTTAACCAATCTAATGCCTGGCCCACTACAAGGGGATTGCGCTGCTGCCGGTAAGCTGCAATCGTGTAATGCAGGATTTCGTCGATCAGCCCCATGGCATTGATCTGCCCGGCGCGCACCGCTCGTTCCGGGTAGTTGACCAGATCGCGGCGCTGGTTCATCCTCTGAGCAAAGGTGCGGGCAGCGTGGAAATTGGCGAAGATCACGTTACCGGTCAAAGAAAAGAGCGTTTCATCAAATTGGTAGTAGTCGCGAGCGGCGCGCGAAACGTGAAACTCCATGCAGACATGCCGTTGAGGACGGGCTGGTTTAATGATCATAAACAGACTCCCAAGGCGGGGAATGGTTAGTGGTGCGGTAGGGATTATTTTATCATTGTATGGATGGTTGACCGCTCTTAGTGGGGGTGTTAAACTAGGTTAAGCTCTAGAGCAGTGAGGAACTGACCATGCCATATACAACCTTGATCTCGGCGGACGAGCTGTCTGCTCATCTGGACGATCCACAGTGGGCGATTATTGACTGCCGCTTTACCCTGGGAGATGCAGAGCGCGGTCGAAAGGATTACCTGGTGTCACATATCCCCGGTGCGGTCTATGCTCATCTGGATGAAGACTTGTGTGCGCGTGTGATCCCGGGCGTGACCGGGCGGCACCCGCTGCCTACAATCGATCAACTGGTCCAGAAATTCTCAGGTTGGGGTGTCGATAGTGAAGTTCAGGTGGTGGCTTACGATGATTGGCCTGGGATCGGATTGGGGACAGCCGCCCGCCTGTGGTGGACGCTGCGCTGGTCGGGTCACAATGCAGCGGCAGTGCTGGATGGCGGTTGGAGGTCGTGGTCCACGGCGGGACTGCCAGTACGGCTGGGGGAGGAGAGGCGCGCACCGCGCACCTTTCAGCCGGTGCTCCAATCTGAATTGCTGGTTGGCGCAGCGGAAGTGGAGCGCCTGCGCATCGATCCCGCTTATCGTTTATTCGATTCGCGCAGTGCCGACCGCTACAGGGGGGAGAACGAGACGATCGATCCGGTTGCCGGACATATCCCTGGGGCGATCTCAGCGCCGTTCGCCGAAAATCTTGGGGTCGATGGTCTGTTCCTTTCACCGCAGGCATTGCGAAAACGATTTGAGGGATTACTTGACAAGACTCCAGCAGAGCGTGCTGTATTCTACTGCGGGTCGGGGGTAACCGCAACCATCAACAACCTGGCCCTGGCGCACGCCGGACTGGGAAATGCCAAACTATATGCTGGCTCATGGAGCGAATGGATTACCGACCCGGACAGACCGGTAGAGACGGGACCTGGTTAGAGGTTCTGATAGCGCGAGTCATCCAGCTCTTTGCGTAGGTCGTCTTCGTCTGACGTAGATTGGCCGGGCTCACCTGGCTGAACTTGCTGCAGCTCGGCCTCTTCTGCAGTACGCAGCGCGTCTGGCCAGGCGCGCCGCACCAGACTCCAGCGCCCGCAGTGCGGGCAGCGGTCCAGTTTGCCTGCGACCAGGTTAAGTCCCCAGATATGCATGCCGAAAGGGCGTCCACACTTCGGGCATATCGCACCCCCTAGGAGACCATAGCTGCGCGGCGCTCCCAGCGGCAGATGGCTGCCCTTTTTGCGGCCCAGCACCGATGGCAAGACGTAAGACAGCAGCATTACCAGGATAACCACGCCGACGAGGGGTATGACGATCTTGCCGACGGTCTCCAGGCCCTCCTCAGCAGGTACGAATTCTCGGCGCTGCTCGTTAGACACCAGCTCTTTCCCATCCGCGGTGTAGCCTCTGGCGCTCAGGGTGTGCACGCCTAAAGGATAATCCCCGGTATGAAACTTCAGCTCAAACGGCGGCTGTGTGATTTCCCCCATCTCCTGCCCGTCGATCAGAAATATCACCCTGTCGAGGTTATCCGGACCTTCAACGATGGCGCTGAACGAGCCCTGGATCCTGCCGGTTCCAGAGGAATAGCCGAAATCGCGTCTCAGGGACAGCCTGAACTCTTCTTGTTCCTGGGCCCATCCGGGCAAATAAATAGACAGGCTGAAAAGGCTGATAAGCAGCAAGAAAGTAGTTCTCTTTAGCGAGAATGCTGGGCGTGAGCTGGTCATGTTATCCCTGCTGAGCTTATTTCCAGCGCGTCAGTATGGTCTCGCGCTGGAACAGGTGGGTGGAAATATATAGCAGCAGGACGTCGACCACCAGCACCACCACGATCATAAGGAATATCAACGAGCGATTGATGATGAATAGTCCGGCGATCTGACCAATGAAGACTGCCAGGATGGGTAAGATGACAACCGCTGAGACTTGCTCGGCAACCCGGGGCTCATTGACACGGGATGAAACCATGATGCTGAAGTTGACCGACATGATTGCCAGTAGCGGTCCCAACACGATGACAGCCAGCCACCACATCGGATCCAACAATGCAGCCACAACCCGGGGTGATTGCACCACCAGTAGAGTACCGACAATATAAATTAGGAATCCTCCCCAGGTCGCCAGGATAGCTGGGATCGCTGCGGCCAGGTTCTTACCGGTCAGCAGTTCACCCGTAGTGATAGGCGTTGCCAGAAGCGGCTCCAGGGAGCGAGTGGTCTTCTCCCCTACTATCGAGTAGGCGGCAATGTTGACCGGGATCATCAAGGGGATGATCATGAACAGTAGCAAAAATTGGTTGGAAAGGTAGACCTGGAAGCACTCGCCGGCAGTCAATCCTTCCTGGCAGAACCGCAAAAATTCCGAGGGCATATCGCTGGTAAGCTCCTCTACGCTGCTGCCCCGGGTGAGGTAGTTCATCATTAATGGGATCATGGAGAGGATGAGGGGCATAAATATGATCGTGGAGATCACCAGGCGGTTCTTGAAGATTTCTGCCCATTCTTTACGAATGATTGTTCTGATCTTATTCATGGAGAGGTCTCAAATCGGTTTCATTGAATCTGTTATTTTGCTGACCGATGGTGGATTGATCGCTTGCGAGAAAGTTTACACGGCTTTCATCAGTTGCAGGTAGACATCTTCCAGGGAGTGGCGCAGCTCGCCGACAAACTGGACCTGAGCGCCGGAGTTTACCAACAAGCGGATGATCTCAGGATTATGAGCCTCCGGATTATCCAGGCTGACCAGGAGCTTATTTTCAATGCTGCGAACATCTTTGACGTAGTCCAGGCTGCGGATTACAGGCTCGAAGCTGGCATTCATATTGGCGAGATGGATCACCACTTTTCGATCGAACACCTGCGCCCTTAGATTGGCGGGTGTATCCACAACCAACAGGCGTGATTTGAATATACCTATCCGGTCGCACAGGCGATCGGCTTCATCCAGGTTGTGTGTGCAGAGGAAGATCGTCCTGCCTTCTTCACGCAGCTCGGAAATGAATTCACGTACCAGGTGAGCTGCTTCTGGATCCAACCCCGATGTTGGCTCGTCGAGAAAGAGAATGCGCGGCTCGTGCAGCAGGGCGCGGGCGATGGCAAGCTTCTGCTTCATACCTTTGGAAAATGATCCTGCTTCATCCATACGGCGATCCCATAAGCCAAGCATGCGCAGGTATTTCTCAACCTGTCCTTTTACATCATTCACTTCGTAGAGGTTGGCATACACCTCCAGGTTGAACTCAGCGCTCAGATTATCGTACATACCGGGTGCTTCGGTGAGGATGCCTACGGTACGGCGAATATTCTGGTTCTCCTTGCCCAACTCGAAGCCGTTGACTGTGGCAGTTCCAGTGGTAGGAGCGATCAGGCTGGTGAGCATGCGCACCGTGGTTGTCTTACCCGCCCCGTTGGGTCCCAAGAATCCGAAGACTTCACCTTCGGATACCCGCAGGGTTAGGTGGTCGACGGCTAGGGTGCCATCTGGGGTTGCTCCATTAAATTTCTTGGTCAGGTTTTCGGTAGTTATCATAGCAGCAGCTATATTGGATTTGGATGGATATCTGACACATTTTAATGCTTTATTGGTAACGCGACTCGTCCAGTTTTTCTGAACTGATATCCGGAGGGTCTATCTGAGCTAAGATGGAGGAATCGGATGCCCGGATGGGCTCAGGCGCTGGCTCTGCTGGCGGCTCTGGTCGGCGGAGGATAAATATGATCACCAAACTGGCACACGTGAACAATCCGATGATCAGCTCAGCCATGTAAGCACCCCAGACATTCGCTGTGTACACAGCAGCAGCATCGAGCAAGGCATGCCAGCCGATTGCTGCCCACAGCCAGATCATTCTCCTGCGGGTGAAGCACTGGAGAACCAGGATAGAGAGCGACAGATGCACCGGAATGGTAAGGGCTCGCTCCAGGCTTCCAAAAAGCGATAGATACCAGGGCAGTGACCAATATACCGCTTTCTGCTCCTCTAACAAGACAAGCTGATCGGCGGGCAGCATCCCAGACAGGTCAATATTCTGGATCGCCAGCATAATCAAATATGTGAGCAAGACCAATGCGCCAAATACGATCGCCTCGATGCCTCCATGACCGGCACCCAACAACAAGCCGCGCGCCCAGGAGCGCGCATCTTTGGCCCACCAGCGGTAAGCGGCATAGCGTGCCAGCTCTTCCCAAATGCCAGCGCTCAGGCCGAGCACGAGGGCATTGAAGACCAACCGGTAGGCCTCGGGTGGTGCGGGTAAAATGCCTCGATTAAAAAGAATGCTGATACCAGCATTGAATGGGATATGCCCGACCTGGGAAAGGATAAACGTGCCCGCTCCAATCCACCACAAACGCCAGCCAAGGTGAAAACGTCGTGTTAAGAATATGCCTAGACCGACTGGTAAGGCGATCATCAGCAGCCCATTGAGGAAGTGGGTGATGACGAGAATATTCATACCTTGGGAACGGAATCAGGGGAACAGCTGTATACTTACCAGAGAATACCCTTATCCGTGAATGCTAATTGTACCTGACTGCCCGCATTATCCACGGTTTCAATAAGTTTTCTAAGGAAATCCTGAAGAGCTGCTCGTTCAGAATTGGGTATCCTGCAATTCCCAAACACCCCCATCCACCCACAAAGTGTGTAAGTCCTAAAAATTAATACTCCCATCATCTTTTTCAATACAAGCGCTGGTTACAATTGTAAGAGAGAGGCAGCCATAATAAATCCGGCAGTGTGTCTGCGGTCGGCCACCTGGGATGAATATCCCGGTTTGTTAGAAGGTACTTATAGATATTTCTGAGAGGCAAAACATTGTGAAATGGGATTTACGCGATTTTGATCGCAGCCCTGAACTCAATTCAGATATCGAGTGGATGCTGCAAAGCGGGCAGGTAAGCCGCATTTTCTTCCTGGAAACTCTGACAAGTGCCTACTTTGCCCCGATATCTCATCTGGCGTTATCCTTACTGAATGATGTCACTGCAGCACGCGCGGCTGTATATCGGACATTCCTGAAGGCCGCTCTCAACCTGCACCGCTACCGCAGCCAATATGGGGTTGAATACTGGTTGTACAAGATTGCCTGGGAAGAATGCAAACGAAAGCAACAGGGTGAGCGGCTTTGGAAAAGGTTGGAGGCGCTTTTATCCAGCGCAGGAGATTTTACTGATCCGGTGCAGACTCTACCTCCATCTGAGCATGACCAGGAAATCTGGGACGCCATCGACAAACTCGAGGGGAACTGGTGGTCTACCTTGATCTTGAAATTTGCTAATGGTTGGAGTTCAGAGCAAATAACAAAAATAATTGGCATTGGTGGAGACACCGTCGACCGATACCTCAGTCAGGCATTGCGCGAGGTAGCCCGGCAGACTTCGCAAAGCCCGGCTGATTTAGAGTCTGATCTCAAACGCAGCCTGGATGTGCGCTGGCCTCCTCCCCAACCTAGTGCTGTGGAGATCGAGCAGTTCGCCCACCTGGTGGATAAGCGAGCGGGAGCCGGGCATTCGATGCGCCACGGATTTGCTACATTGAAGGAGTTGGCGATCATCGGATTGGCGATCCTGCTGGTGTTTTTGGCTATATGGGGCGGCAATCGTTATTTGCTGCGCACAGAAGGGGATACCGATTCCAGGGGCTCTGGCTCGTCCAACCAACCGGGAGCTGCCGAATTGGCTGAGGGGGATGGTGGATCGGAGTCGGTCTATTCCAGTACACCGCAACCAGGATCGACCCGGGGAGCAAACGATCTATATCCCGGGCCAACTCCCACCCCGACCCCAACAGGTATATTTTATTATGTACAGGAAGGTGATTCGCTGGAATCTCTCGCCGCGACGTTGGGGTCCTCGATTGAAGCCTTGCGCCAGCTTAACCGCATTCCTGCCGGTGAAACTCTAAGAACTGGGCAGGCGCTGCTTATTCCGCGCAATCTTCCCGAGTCGCTCCATATACGCGCTACCCCAGTGATCCCTGTAGTGCACGATCTACCCCTCCGCCAGCCAATAACATCTCGAGATGTCTTTGATCTGTTAAATCCTGACGTGTATCCTTTCAGCACAATTTGGTTTGACGCACAGGTCTTGACCTATGCGACCGGGGACGAAACCATCTCCCCGGTTGTCAATCGCATCCAGGTCTGGTTGAGCCAGCGCCAGATGCTGCTGATCGGCGGACCGGCTGGAGAAGAGCCGACCGAAGTGGGGATTGGCCTATGGGGTAACTTATATGTGTCAAAACCGGGGATTGGTGAGCGCTTTTTCAAGGAAACGATCGAACCTTCGCTTAGTGGGTTCACGCTTTATGGTGCGATGATGCTGTTCGGCGAATCGGACGAGCTGGCTTATTCAACCTATGAAGTCATTGGCGAATCAGAGGTTGCTGGTCGGGCTGTCTGGGTGGTCAGCCGGTTCATGGAGGATAGAATACGGCAGTCGTTGCTCTGGCTTGATAAAAAGACCGGGATGGTCCTGCGCATCCGCAGGAATAATGAACCGGAGATGGATGCCAACACCGGCGAGTACCGTCCCAGTGAAGTGATCGTGCAGTCGATTGCCTACGATGTCAATTTCCCCCAGGATTTATTTGACATCGCTCTTCCCTGGCGGGGTGGTTTTGCTAGGGATTCTTCAGGTGAGCCGGCAGCCTCCGGTGAACAAACACCGACCATCAGGGAAGGGCAGTTGGCATTACGGGAGAAACGCACCAGCCCGCCTGAGGGATTCGACCCCAGCTCCAGCCGCTTGAGCTTCCGCTATCCCATTGGTTCATATCAACTGCCATCCATGGCAGGTACGGACATCCTGGCTGATGGCTACTACCTTATGCGTCTTCGAATGGGGGTTCCCTGGAATGCGATTTGTGAGCGCTCTCCGGATGGTGCGAAATTGGTTTTTGTGAATCATTCCAGCGATCGCGGCGGTACGGGTACCCTCTCAAGGGGACCTTATTATTTCGATCTGCATACGCCGGGCGAAATATACCGGTTGTTCCCCACAGCAGATCGCGTAGGAGATGATTTCGCCATCTCACCCGACAGCCGTCAGGTGGCATTCTGGGCTTGCGAGCGTGAACAAGGCGCTTGCGGCATCTACCTGCACGATATGACTACCCATACCCGAGAGCTGCTCCTCGAGATCCAGGATGGTGCTGATGCCCTTACCTGGAGTCCCACAGGCGACCAGCTGGTATTCTTGACTGGCGGCAATACCTTCATGGTGGTGGATGTTATTAGCAGGGATGTCCTCTTTACTGGAGAATACGATTCTCAAAACATGGCTGCAACCTCTCAATTTCCAACAGAAAGCTGGGGCTCTACTTTCCCTTCTTATTCAGGTGGGCTGGAGGCCTGCGTGGACTCCCCCCTGGAGTAAACCGCCTTCCGGGTATAATATAGATATTGTTTAGAATATTGGGAGGAATTATGCTGCACACAGTTCGCGACTGGATGAGCCGACCGGTGGTTGTGATTGATCCTGACAGTAGCGTTTCATATGCGCTCACCCTTATGCGCCGCCGCAACATACACAGCCTGGTTGTTGATGTCCCCGGTAAACACCCTATCTATGGTATTTTAACAACGACAGATATTCGCGATAAAATAATCGCTGCTGATCGCAACCCGGCTGAGACACGCGTGCGCGAGATTATGACTGCTCCGGTGGTGACTGCCAATCCAGACTGGACCCTGAAAGAGTGTTCTGTGAATATGCAAGTCAACCACATCCATCATATGCCCGTGATAGATGAGAACGGTAATCTACTGGGTTTAATCTCCGCCACCGACATTTTTAGGGCGGCCGAGGAGATCGGCTGGGGTAATCGGGCATAGGACCGACGATCTGGAGCGGTCTGGTATAATTAGGGTTATTACAGGGTCGGAGTAGGTAAGGGTTTGGACATGCAACGCCGGGGCAATCCCGGTGTTATTTTGCATAAGTATCTATCCGAGAATTTCCGGATAGGTTCTACGCATCGTCCGGGACTTCGCCCGGAAGATGAGGCCC
>CAZGIX010000047.1:6125-27268 GCA_964525785.1 uncultured Anaerolineaceae bacterium | reverse complement strand
CGCGCTGCGATCATTTGCAGCCAGGGTAGCTCTGAATACTGAGTTCGAACCTCCTGGGGCACGCGGTGGGACAACTTCGAGGCAGCTTTTATCCGCAGGGATGGCGCCAATCTAATCGGGTGAAACCCTGGAGTGCCCTCGCTGCAGCCTGGGGTTGTTCACCCCAGATCCGCAGCCTGGCACCCAGATCAACACCAACCGCCCGAGACGCGACCCCCTGGTACGCTGACGGCGGCGGTGTTGGCGTTATTTATCTCCCAGGGATTCGAATTTTCCCAGTCCAGATGAAGTTGTGCTGGCTTTGGGATTGCCGTAATACGACACGTTTCCAGCGCCGCTGATGACGCCGGTTAACTGGTCTGTCACCCAAAGTGTGGCGCCGCCCAAACCCGAAACAGTGATATCGGCGGTTTGGATTTGTAAGTCTGGCGCGTTCACGTTGCCAGCGCCAGAAATTTCGATCTGAGCCTGGGTAGCCTGTCCGGATATATCGATTCCACCCAAGCCGCTAATTGTGATCTCAAGATTGTCCGTGGTGATTTGGTTTTGCTTCACCATACCGGCGCCGCTCATGTCAATTGCCATGCTCGGAGTGGAGAGGGGTTCTACCTGGACGTCGCCCAACCCGCTCACCGCCAGAGAGGTGAGGTCTTTGACCACCAGGGTGAATGTCAATGGGTTATCTTGGCGTAAAGGTCGTATGGTGAGATTGTCTTCGGTATTGATAATGAGTGTTCCATTGCGGACCGTTGTCCTGATTTCCGGCACCAGGTTGTCGGGGCCGGATATGTTCAACGACTCGACATCACCCTGTATAATGTTCAGCTTTCCGAAAGTGCCAAATTCGAGAGCGGTAAAGCCGCTCACGTCACGGTTCTCACTGATATTAACATCGGATGGGGTGATCACATTGACGCCTATGTTCGATACGAAATTGCAGCTGAGCAGTACCATCGAGACGAGAAGCAGGGAAATCAAAAAGGTTTTAGTTTTCATCGGAACCTTCCCTTAACAAATAGGATTCTAAACGTGCTGGATGGATTAATCATAATGAATATCGATGTCAGATGCCATAGTCATATGAGGGGTTGTCACCTACCCAAGTGGACAGTCTTTTTCACCGCAGGACCGAAGCCCAATCTTGTTTGCGGTATTCCAGGTCTGCAGTGTGATCTCAACCCTGGCAATGCCAGTCGCAGGCAGGTCGATCCCATGATCGACCCCTTCACGAGCAGCTACCATGAATAATTACCCGGTAATTCCATGACCAAATGGATACAGACCAGGAATGGAAACGGGAAGCCGGCCTGGAAAGCTCGCCTGACCGAACAAGGCTTGCGCCAGCGCACGCAGGGAGGGTTCTAAGATACTGTAGCTGCACACATATGTTGGCGCCTCGGGAAAAGCAAGCAGATCGGTTGGCATGCGCAAGGCGACTACCACAGTCGGAATTCCGGTTCGAAGCACGGAATGTACCAGCGCTGCCTGACTGGGTTGGGTCGAGGCGTTGATCGTGCCGATGATTACCCTATTGAAGCCTTGCAAAGCCTCAATGACAGCGGCTATATCTGCCTCTTGTGGTGCATGGGGGACGATGAACTCTTCTATTCCATCATAGTAGGCGCGCAAAGCCTGACCTAATGTCAGTTTCACATAAGAAGAGGTGTCGGCTGGCGTGAGATCCATCGGGCGGGGAAAGATCACTGCCAGACGCTGCCCAGCATCAATATGCAGAGGCAGCAGAGCAGCTTGATCCCGCACCAGTGTGATCGAACGGGCTGCGATTTCTTCAGCTACCTTCCGGTGTGCAGGACAACCGACTACGTCAAGATCAGGCTGGGAATCCTGTGTAGCCAGCCAGTACTTCAACTCTTGGATGCGCCTGGCGGAGGTCAGCAGTTCAGTGCGACTCAGGCGATCCTGCTCGACAGATGTTACCAGGCTGGCGTGAACCCTGCGTTGATCTTCCGCTTTAGCTGCCAACAGCAACAAATCAGCACCTGCCTGGGCAGCTCGGACTGCTTCCTCCCCCAACCCCTCTCCCTGGCAGATCGCCTCCATATCCATCGCGTCGGTGGTGATTACGCCATTGAAACCCAATTCCTTACGCAGCAGGTCCTTCAGTATTGCCGGAGACAGGGTGGCTGGCAGGTCGCTGCGCCCATCCACCGCTGGCAGTGCCAGATGTCCGGTCATTACCAGCCTGACATTCGCGCCAATAGCTGCTGTAAAAGGTGGGAATTCCACGCTGCGCAAGCGCGCCAACGAGTGCGCAAGGACAGGGATGCCATAATGCGAGTCGCTGGAGGTGTCCCCGTGACCGGGGAAGTGCTTGGCGCAGGCGGCTACGCCGCTCGATTGGAGGCCAATGACCATCTCCGCAGCGAAATTTGCCACCTGTTGAGAGACCTCCCCGAAGGAGCGGGTACCCACAACCGGATTCTGCGGGTTGCTATTTACATCACAGCAAGGCGCATAATTCACATTGATTCCCATGGCAGCCAACTCGCGGCCAAGCACAACCCCCGCTTGATACGCCAGCTCTGGTGATCCTGTAGCCCCCAACGCCAGATTCCCTGGCAACTGCGTTGTGCCCTCGCCAATTGCCATTAATTGACCGCCTTCCTGGTCTGCGGCGATGAACAACAGCGGCAAGCTAGCATCATGAGCGGCAGCCTGCAATTCTCGGGTGAGCTCGCGCACCTGGGCCGGGTGGTCGATATTCAAGGCGCGAAATAACGTTACCCCGGCCGGGCGAAATGCTCGCAAGTCTTCTACGATCTCGGGTGTAGGTCTGTCCTTGCCAGCGAAAGCAAGCAGCAGTTTTTGCCCAATGGCATCCAATATCTGCACTATCTATCCTTTTACTGCACCCGTCAAACCCTGCACAAACTGCTTCTGCAGTGCAAAGAAAAAGAGTATCATCGGCACAACGGTCATAACGACACCGGCGGCAATCCCGCGTGCGTCGTTAGCGAATGCACCCTGCAGCGCAACCAGGCCAACCTGCAAGGTCATATTTTCGCGTGTGTGCAGCATCAGTGAAGGCCAGAAAAAATTGTTCCACTGCTCAACGAAAGTGATGATAGCGACGGTTGCGAGCGAAGGACGGACAACAGGCAGCAAGATGCTCCACCAAATACGCCACTCGTTAGCACCATCGATGCGACCTGCGTCAATAAGGTCATCAGGCACAGCCTTAAATGCCTGGCGCATAAGAAAAATGCTCAGCACGCCAGCAAGGTACGGAAAGATGACCGACTGAAGCTTGTCGTAAAAATGAAAGACGTTGACAGCCAGGACGAAGCTGGGGATGGAGGTCAAGACAGGCGGCACGATATATGTCGCCAGGAGCAGGTAGAAAATGGCGTCGCGCCCGCGGAAATTCATCTTTGCCAGAGGGTAGGCAGCCAGCGAACTGAACAGTGTATTGAAGATAACGATACTGAGCGTGGCAACGATGCTGTTCAGGTAGAAGCGCCCAACTGGTAGCTGTCTCCCCACCCGCAGGTAGTTCTCAATGGTCGGGTCGTGAGGGATGAGCTGGGGTGGCACAGAGAAAATCGGATCAGTCATTCCTTTGAAGGAGGTAAATAAAACCCACACAAAGGGGAAAACAGTTATTACAGCCACCAGGCTCAGCAGTACATACCAAAAGGTATTTTCGAGAAAATGGCGGCGATGGCGCGCCGAGCCGGGTGGGGAGGATAGATTTGTCTTGGTCAGCTCCATCACTCCACTTCCGTCCCGCGCTCCAGGAGGCGAATGTTTATCACCGAAAATACAAGTGTGACCACCAGCAGCACGATAGCAATCGCTGAAGCATACCCGGCATGGTTCAATCGGAACGCCTGTCGCCAGAGATAAAAGACAAGGGTTACTCCACTGTTCAATATGCCCCCTAGCCCACCGGTAAGGGTGAAAATTTCATTGAATACTTGGAGAGCAGCCAGGCTCGATATGACAAAGACAAAAGTGATTTGTGGGCGCAGGCCTGGAACGCTGACATGCCAATGTTTTTGCCAGTTGTTACACCCGTCAATTAAAGCAGCGTCGTACAACTCCTCCGGGATGTTCTGCAACCCCGCAAGGAAGATCATCATGTAATAACCAAGACCCAGCCAGGTGGTCAGCAACATGGCAATGGGCAGCGTAAGCGCTGGCTCAGCCAGCCATTGGATACGCTCACTGATGATTCCTAGCGATATGAGGATACTGTTGATAATGCCATTTGTATCGAGCATCATTCGCCAGGCAATGCCAACTGCGATACTACCGCTGATTACCGGAATAAAAAATAATGCGCGGTAGACATGGATGCCCACCAGCTTACGGTTGACGACAATTGCCAGGAGTGTCGATAAAACGATTAGAATCGGGGTTACCAACAAGTAGATAAAAGAGTGCTGCACTGCCTGCCAAAAGATGGGGTCCACCACCAGGCGCTGATAATTCTTGATGCCGACCCACACCGGCGGTGTGACAATGTTGTAATCGGTAAAGCTGTAATATACGACTGCAAAAATTGGATATAACAAAAATACTGCAATGACAATTAAGGCAGGCGCGAGGAATAGATAGGGGGTTATTGAAAACTTATTATTCATCAGGTTTACTGCCTGGCGAGCAGCCTGCCTGCCCCCACCCCCTCCGTGAAATGGCAAGGGGATGGGGGGCCGGCAATAGACTGAGATAGATCGAGCTTATCTATGGGAGCAATGCATTGGCCTGGGCAACAGCATCGGAAAGTGCAGTCTGCGGATCGACATTGTTGAAGAGCGCCTGTTGGACTGCCTGCAAAACGATCTCGTTGACATCTGCCTTGTGGGGGACAAATGGAACGATATCGGCCAGCTTGGAGACCGCATCCTTGGCATACGGCTTGGCGCTATCTTCGATAGCCACCGGAACAGCCGAGAAGAAGGGATCATCGTAGGAGGCTGGCGTTGAGGGGTAGATGGCTACAATCTTGGAGAATTCGAGCATACTCTGCGGATTGGTGAAGAACTGCGCCAGGGCTAATGACGCATTGGGATACGCGGTGTCCCCTTTCACCGATAATGCCATCAGTCCTTTTCCAACAACACCCGATTTGCCCACTGGAGCGGGTACCACTGCCAGATAACCGTACAATCCAGGATTGTTGGCGCGCACCTCACGGATGAGATTAGGCCCCGTATTATAGAAGGCTGCTTGACCCGTCGTGAAGAGATCCAATCCAACGCGATCCTGATCGGTCACCAGCACGGTCCTGTCTACGACCCCATCCTTGACCATATCCACATACATCTGGAGCCATTCAACTGCATCCGGCGAGTCGAAGGTGAACGCAGTGCCATCCTCGCTGATCACCTGGACGCCGCCCTCATAGGTCATTTGTGCCAGCAGGTCATTCACGGTCAGGCGGATAGCGCAAAGTGTGCCGGTCTTATCCTTGATCAGCTGACACAACTCAGGCAGTTCTTGCACCGTCTTGGGGAATTCCTCAAGGGTCAGGCCAGTCTGGTCGTAGAGCTGCCGGTTAACCAGGTCGACCTGGATACCCTGGTACCAGGGGAACTGGTAATGAGCGCCATCTACCAACTGCTGGTCCCACAGGTTGGGGAAGTAAACATCCTTCACCTCTTGGGGCACAGCATCGTCCAGGGGCATTAACAAACCTTGGGTTGCATAGTCTGAGACCCATCCCTCGGAGATCGAGAGGTTGATAACGTCCGGAGCATTCCCTGCTGCGAAGGCGTTGCGCAGATCATCCTGGAAAGTAGCCTGGTGGTCCTCCCAGTTCACGTTGACGCCAGGATAAGCTTCCTGGAAGCGGGCAATGGTGTCCTGGATATACTGGTCAAATGTCGGTGATAGCCAGAAAGTCCACAGTGTGATTTCTGCACCTGGTTCGACGCCCTGGATGACGGCCTCGGGGTTAGGGCCTGGTGTAGGGGTGACCAGTTTTTCCACCTCAACTTCAACAGTTTTCTCTACCTCGACGAGTTTGGTCGCTTCAACCACAACTGTCTCGATGATCTTCTCGGGCTCCACAACAGGGGCCTGTGTGGGTTGTGCACAAGCGCCAAGCAGGATGCTCACTAGAACGATCAGAACGAACAATTTTGTACGCATGTTTTCTTCTCCTATCTTACTGGACTACTAATTGGTTGTTGAAGGTTGCTTGATTGAAAGTTGCTGGTAGAAAATCATTCTGTTTCTCATCTCCTTTTGTTGTCATAGAGGAAGCCGTAACCAAATGATGAATGGTTGTTCCACAACTGTGCCAGAGCTCAGATCATCCTTCGCAGGCGCTCGGTGACATCACTGGCGAAGCGCTCTATGTGCTCCTGGACATACCCCGGAATGTCTTTGTTTACATCTATGCTCAAGGGGGTAAGGTCCATGGCGTAGGTCATGCCCAGGGCTATGTCTACCCCATGGGAGGCGAAATACGTAGCGTTCGCCCGGCGGCGTCCCATACTGGCCAGATCGTAGCGCTTTCCGCCAGCGATCTGCGAGTCGAAAACTCCAAGCAAGGCTGCCTGCAGATTCTCGTGTGAAGACAGATCCACAGGCACTTTGTCGCTGTCAATCATCCAATCCAGATCGCGCCAGACCTCACAGCCATACAGCTTCTGCGGGCGCTCGCCTTGCGGAAGGCTGCGTATGGCTGCAATGACCTTGAGCGCAACACCTACATGCGTATCGTGTTTATCGGCCAGATTATGGGTATAGATATATTGTGGTCGAGAAGCCTGGATGAGTGAGGCAATATCCTCAATTGGCAGCTGGTTTTTGCCATCTTTAACAGCTTTGCTGGGATAATCCAAAAGCACCTGCACAGCGTATTCGCCGACAAAGGCAGCTTTCTTCTGCTCCTTAAAACGCACCAGGCGCATTTCTTCATCGGTGTAATATTTATAAATATCATCGCGCGGAGAGCCGCGCCCATCGGTCACCACCACACCGGTGAACCATTTGTCCGTTTGCTGGTAGCATTCGATGATGGGTCCGGCAGCCATGATTTCGAGATCGTCCTGGTGGGCACCTATCGCCATGTGCGTGGTGCGTCTCAGTGCCTGCTCTGCTGGCAAACCATCGGGAATATAGATTTCTGCAGTCTCATTGTGAAATTGCATACGCTCTCCTATCACTTACATAGAATTTCCGGTAGGCTCGCCGCAGCTATTGATTGTCCGACACGACGACTGTGCTCATCGGGGAGCTGAACCCGGACGCGGGTAGATAGCTCTGGAAACTCTGCAGCCAGCACTGCATTTGTCCCTTCTAAGATCAGCTCGCCTCCTCTGCCGGAAGTGCAGCGTCCCAAGATGAGCACGTGCTTCATATCGTAAAAATCATCATAATGGGCCAGGGCATAACCCAGGTAGAAACCCATGCTCTGCCAGATTTTTTCCGCTCCGGCATCCCCGTTATCCAGCATTTGTTGGACATACTTTAATTTCTCGGCATCGGGTATATTTGAAGGGATATCAATGCCTGCCCTAAGCGCCAGGCGGAAAACACACTGCTGGGAGAAATACTGTGACCCGCAGCCAATGTCTCCAGACCACTCATCTACTGGGGCATGGGGAGAGTAATCCACCGGTGCAAAGGCCAGCTCGTTCAGCCAGCCCATGATATGCCCGTTTATATCTACGTAGCCAGCCGCTTCGCTGGAGCCCATAGCGATCCCCAGAACGCCGTTATCCTCGAGGGACATGGATCCCGCCAGGGCGGTAACATCGCCATCATTAATCACCTCAAGGGGCACCTGCATTTCATCTCTTATGCGCAGGAACAGGTTGCGGATTTCGTTGAAGCGTTCAGGTGGGACACCCCGGTAGAGTGAGGCTACCATTGGGCGGTTATTGATATAAATCCCTGCTGAACTTCCGCCGATGGCATCCACCTGTGGCATCTTCGCCGCGGCTGTTTTCAGGGCGCTAGTGATCTCCCGGTAATGGTATTCAGGGTCAGATTGTTTGCGCGGCTCCCAGATTACTTCCTCGCTGTAGACGACCTGCCCATTGATCACCGCACATACCTTGCGGTCCGAAGCACCTAAATCGAACCCAATCCGGCAGCCATCCAGATGATGTCCCAAGGGCTTTCCGCTCTCACACGCTGGAGGAACTTCAGACGGATCGCATGTGACCACAGTGAAGGTCTGCTCATATACCTGCTCACCCATAAAGTAGTAATCGAAACTGCGCTCCCCGACCGGCGAGTAATATTCCCGGATCGCATCCCCAACATGGCGTGGACCGCCGATGTAAAGCCGAAAACCACCACGCTGCCAGAGTAAGAACTTGACCAATCGTTCGATATAGCGGATGTTAGCCCTGGCGCGTGGATGCCCATCTGGAAAGATACGCGTCTCGAAGCGCGCCAGCTGCCCATTCTCACGCTCCAGCCCGATTACCAGCGGCACACCAACCTTAGCAGCTTCCCTCGCAAAGGCTCGATTTGCAAGGACCGCCGGGCGGAAGCCTTCTTCCAGAGGTGGCACAAACTTGGGTCTCACCAACTTAAAGCCATCGTTCATGCTTCATCCTTCTCTGGATGCGATCAATACTCACGAGCGAGAAAGATTTCGAGCGAAAAGCAGCGCATAATTGCTCACCAGGAGCGCTGAGGCTCCCAAAACAACCCCATTCCCGCCGAGCTGCCCAATTTCAACCTGCGTCTCCTCGGCTAGCGTTGATAGGGTGTTCGCCCGCATAGCACCACGAACAGATTCCAGCCAGGGTTCGCCGAAGCGCGTCATATCGCCTGTCAGAATGATCCTACGGATATTGAGCGTCCCGATCAGGCTGGAAATCGCCATGCCCATATAATGACCGGCTTCGAGAACCAGCTGGGTTGCCAGTAAGTCTCCGCCCGCGAAAGCCAGCTCAATATCTTCCAAAGAATAAACATCAGCCGGTGTGGCTTTGCCGTATTGGCCAGCCTGGGTGCGCATACGCTTGACAAGCGCCTGAGCACTGGCGACCGTCTCGAGGCAACCGAAGTTGCCACAGCGGCAGGGTAGCCCGCCTTCTGGCACCACCACGACGTGACCGATCTCGCCAGCAGCGCCTCCATCGCCGTAGAATAAATGACCATTGATTACGATACCGGCGCCAATCCCATGCCGGGCGTTAATCACGATCAGGTTGCTTTCTGAAAGTTGGTTGTTGCCATAGGTATACTCCCCCATTGCCGCCGCCTGGCTGTCGTTGAGTACGTAGACCGGCAGCTGATATCGGTCCCTCAGCAGGTCAGCCAATGGAAGGTCTTGCCAATCCAGGTTGACAGCATTCACCACCACGCCTGCATGGCTGTTCACCAATCCCGGCGTGCCCACACCAATCCCCACTACCGGTTGGCAGTCTGTGTTCACCAGCTGGTCCAGGATAGCATATACTTGCTCCAGAGCATCTTCTGCGTTGCGATCCGTGACTGGTGGGCAAACAACCGAGCGGATTACCCCGCGCAGGTTGATGATGGCTCCCCTGAACTGGTTTTGCGCCAGGTCCAACCCGATCAGGTAACGAGAGTCTGCAACCAGGCTTAGGAGGATGGGCGATTTACCGCCCAGCGATTCGCCCACGCCGACTTCTTCAACCAGGCCTGCAGCAATCAGCTCTGCCACGATATCGGACACAGTGGTGCGAGTCAATCCGGTCTTGCGGGCGATCTCTGCCCGGCTGATGCGCTCATGATCGAATATGGTCTTAAGCACAAGATCGCGGTTATGTTCTTTGGTTTGTTGTTGGGTAGCTTTTCTGATCATTGTTGGTGTTGGAAAATAGGGCAGCGACTTTGTAAGTCCATTGGACTTACAAATAGTATATAAAAAAATATATCAAGAGTCAATAAGGAATCTTGATTTTTGACCTTATGCAGAAGTTCCGCATCGTGCTCTTTCGACGAGTATATCCAGAGCAATGCCGCTAAACTGGAAAACCATTTTTACTCGGCTGCCGGGCACTGCTCCAGGTGCAGGTACTGCAGGCACTCATCTTGGGTGAGGCTGCGTGTCAGGCGCGAGCGCGCAAACGCCAGCAGGTCTCCTGGCGGGATCACAAAGACGCGCGCCGTGCCATCGAAGCTGGCTGTTGCCAGGTATTTCCCATCCGGGCTAAAAGCCATGCTAAATGTTGGCACAGATGCATGACCAATAAGGTTGAATAATGGCTCCCCAGTGCGAGCATCCCATACTACGATCGATCCCGACCCGGCCGTCGCCAGGTAGGAACCTGTCGGGTCAAAAGCCAACGAATTCCCACTCTGAACATCTGTCAAGGAGAACTGTGCTTCGTTGCTGGCAAGATCCCATACTCTGACGAGCCCATAAAAGTGGGTTGTGGCAAGCCGGCTCCCGTCTGGGCTGAAGGCAACGCCCCAGGCCCAGCCAGGTTCACCCGGGAAAGTATTCAGCACCTCGCCGGAAGCAGCGTCCAAAATCGCAACTGCTCCCACCGAAGATTTGAACACTCCAGTGTTGCCGATCGCCAGCAGCTTTCCATCCGGGCTGAAGGCCGCGCTTTTCAGGCCTCCCTCCGGATCTTGATAGGTGTACAACTTCTCACCGGTAAAAGCGTCCCAAACGATCAGCTGACCATCCATACCAACCCCCGCCAGGGGGCAGGTTTTTCCTTGGGTGGACGAGCTGCCGCATTGAAGGCTGAATGCAACCGCAACCACCCCCCGGATCCATGGGACAATCCCTGGTTTGTCTTCTGAGTGCCCCGTCAATATCTGCAGGGTTTGCCAAGTGCGGGTATCCCAGACTCTCACCGTCCGGTCGGCAGACCCCGTCGCCAGCAGGGCTCCATCCGGGCTGAAAGCCGCGCCGTTCACAAAATCTGTGTGCCCTTCCAGGGTTTGGGACAATTTACCAGAGGCCAGCTCCCAGACTCGGGCGGTCTTATCTGCTCCAGTCGTGACCAGCCATCTCCCATCGGGGCTGAAAGCTACACCATAGAGAAAATCGCCCGAGGGATGCGATAGAGTCAGCACTTCGTTGCTGGGGGTCATATCCCACGTCTTCACTGTCTGATCGTAGCTGGCAGTAATCAAGTGCGTCCCATCGCTATTGAACGCCAGCTGGGATATTCCTTTCGTATGCCCAGGGAGTAAGAAGATTTCTTCCCCGGTGACAGCGTCGTAGATGACACCTGGAAGCGCCAGCCACCTGCCATCCGGGCTGTATTCTAATGTTTCTATCTGGGAGCCAGCTGAAATGGTCCCATGAGAAACGTCGAAAGATGAGAGCGGCTCTCCCGTTTGAACATCCCACACCAGGCACTCGGTTGCACGCCCGGCGCCTGCCAGCCGGGTCCCATCCGGGTTGAAGGCGAGGGCGATGACATCAAAATTCGGCTCCAGCTGGATTGAAGTTAATGCTTCCCCGGAGAGAGCATCGAAAATATCGATGGTATTTCCTGGAGTTCGGGCAGCGACTAACTTTCCATCAGGGCTGAAGACAGCCACCAGGCGGTCGCCCTCCGGGGTAGGAAATTCCAGACGTACATTGCCTGATTCGATCTCCCGAAGAATATATGTTGTTAGACCTCGAGTTAATAAATATTGGCTGTCCGGGCTGAATGTCACCCCCTGGATCTCAGAAGGATAACCGGCTAAGTTCTGCAGCTCTTGTCCTGCGTCGACATCCCAAAGCCTGATCTCATTATTCTCCGGCACCGCCACCAATCGACCGTCCGGGCTGAGGCTTGCTTTAATGGAGTCGCTTGTGGGAACGCTTATCTGCATAAGCTTCTGGTTTAATGCCAGATCCCAAAGGGTGATGATCCCCTTCCCCCTGTCTGCTGTGAGGATACGCGGTAAATCACCGGGTTGGATAAACCTGGCTGAGAGGATGCTTTCATCGCCAACCTCCCAGGTCAATCGCGCCCGAGAGGCCTGGATCGCCTGGTGCAGTGTGGACTGTAGATCATTGGGCAGTGTTTGACCGAGCGAGCTGTAGACCGAGGCGGACTGCAATCCAAGCAGAATGCTGCGCTCCGGGTCAATCTCCAGGTTGTTGATGGACGCCAGCGACAGCTCGCGGGCGCGGGCGAGATCGGCCTGGCGGAGCGCATCCGTTTCAGCAGTCGCCCGGCTGATGGCCTCTGCCTGAGCGTTAGCTTTCTCAGCTTCGGCGATGGCTTGCTGGGTGGCGCGCCCCAGGCTCTGTCGTTCGGCTTCACCCTGGGCTTGTCGGGCGACGAATGCCAAGCCAGACGCCCCGATGGCTGCCAGCAATAAGATCACCACCAAGGCATACAGGAAATTCCGTGAGCGGTGCTCCAGGGCTGCCTCGCGTCTCTGCCGGGCTGCCTCCGCTTCCAGCCGCCTGTGCTTCTCCACCAGGCTGGCCTGGATGTAATCCGTTTCAGCCTGGCTCAGATCCTCGCTCCGCCCCACCAGCCACTCCTCAGCCAGGGACAGCCGCACCCCGCTCAGCAGTGCTCCCGCCTCTCGCCCGCTCTCTTGCCACTGGTGCAAGTTGCCCCGCAGTCGCTCCTGCCAGGAGCGGAAGGCGCGGTCGGCCTCCATCCACTCCCGGAAGCGCCCCCACTTCTGGATCAGGGTTTCGTGCACCACCTCGGCGGTCACGTTCCCGGCAGCGTCCTGCCCGGTGACGACCAGACGCCGGTCTGCCAAGCGCTGAAGTAATTCCCAATTCTCATCCCCCAATTCATCTCGGGCCGCCACCCGCCGGGTGTCCTCGGTGCCCTCACCCGGCTGCACCAATTGCAGCAGGGCACTCCGGGCGCGCTCCTGCTCGTCCGGTCCCAGGCTGGCATATACCTGGTCGGCATAGCTGGCCAGGGCGCCATCCACCAGACCAATCGAATCGTACACGGCATGCGTCAGCCAGCCGCTCTCCTGATGCTCCCACAGCAGGGTCAGGGCGAACTCCAGCAGCGGCAGGTTGCCTGGCTCGCTGCCCACGTCATCCAGCAGGCGATCCACCAGCCCGGCCTCGAAGGCGGCCCCCTGCAGCTCGGCCGGATTCTCGACCGCCGAGCGCAGCTCTTCCCGGTTCATCGGTCCCATCAGCACCGAAGCCCCCTGGAGGGCATCTGCAAAAGGACGGTAGGCCAGCGCTTGCCCCATGAAATCGGCCCGCAGGGTCAGCAGCAGCACGGATCTGCCCTCGAGCTGTGTGCTCCCCGCTTCTACCATCCCCAACAGCTGGTCCAGGTACCGTTTGCGCTCGTCCTGGTTCGTGCACAGGGTATAGATCTCCTCGAACTGGTCCACCACCAGCAGCAGGTGCCGGGTGGCCTCGCCCATCTGAGCCGCCCGGGCGGCCACGCCCGCCAGCGATACTTCGCCCAGGGATAAAGCGGTTTCCAGCTTGCCGGCCTGGATCAGGCGGTCGGTTTCCTTCGTGTCCGGCTCCAGCAGGGGCAGCAGGGCGCCTGCCAGCCCCCGAAAAGGTCGCTCACCGGGACGGAAGCTGGCGATCTGCCAATCTCTAGAGCTGCGCAGCCTGGGCAGCAGCCCAGCGTAGACTACCGAGGATTTACCCGATCCGGACGAGCCGACGATCACCGCGATCATTGAGGCACGCTGGATAGCTTCTTCCAGCCCCCAGGTGAACTGCTCCCGTCCGAAAAAGAACTGCGCATCCTGCTCGCGAAACGCTGCCAGCCCTCGGTACGGGCAGGATCCCACCTGCCTGGCTGCCCGCTCCGGGCGGAGCAGCTCTGGGGATAGGGTTGGGGGCAGCTCGCCCTTGAGCAGGAGCTGGTACAGGTCTTCCGTCTCCCGAGAAGGCACAGCACCCAACTCCTTTTTCAGCACCTCCCGGCAAGCCTCGTAGTGGATCAGGGCTTCAGCACGCCTGCCGCTAAAAGCCAACAGGCGCATCACTTGGCGCTGACCGCTCTCGTCCAGCGGCTCGGCAGTCACCTCTTTGCGGGCGTAGCCCAGGGCACGCTCGTACTCGCCCCTGGCTTCCAGGATCGCAGCCAAACGGTGCAGAGCTTCCAGGTAGCAGCGCTGCAGCTGCTCGCTCTTCAAGCGTGCCCAATCCTCGAACGGGGCAGCCTCGCTGAGCGAGAAGCCTTCCAGGAAATCGCCTTGATACAGCTTCACCGCCCCCTCGAGCTGCTCCACATCCTGCCCATCCGCCAACCTGACGAACTCAGCTACGTCAAGGCAGTGATCGCTCTCTGCGTTGAACTGGATCGCCTCCCGGCTGATCAGCAGGAAGGGCGGGTCGGCCCCCCGGTCACCGGTGACCTTGCGCAGGTCAGATAGGGCATAGCGCAGGTTGCTCAGTGCAGCGCGGTTGGGCCAATCCGGCCAAAGCAACGCTGCCAGTGACTCCCTGGGATGCGGTCGCTGCGATTCGACTGCCAGATATGCCAGCAGGGCGCGTACTTTGCTTGATTCAAATTCGGTCAGCCGGGTCCCGTCCAAGCTGGCATGAAATCCCCCCAGGAACTCCATCCCCAGGTGCGGCATTCTCACCTCCCTTGACCCGAACAAAAAGCCGCTAACCCACCGTGGGCGGCTGAAATGTGGTCCCTCGATATCTGGCTATATAAAGCCTCCGCCGAAAATGACAGCAGCGATGTTGCCAATCCAATATAGCAAATTATCAACTGCAAGTCAACGATTTGTTCCTCTCTTTTCGCGGCAGGGGTACCGGCGCGCTGACACTTTTGCAGAAGTCCCATATTGTGCTCTTTCGACGAGCGGCTGGCAGTTAATCACTGTGCGGCGCGGTCGGGCCACGCCGGACAGCTGACAGATATCATCTGCCTCGTCGGACCGGACCTGGCTTTGGCGTAAGGCGGTCCCTGGATCGCGCCTGCTCATTCGCTGGTACAATTTTGGATAGAGCAGACGGGCGAATTTCGGAAATCGAGAAATTGGTTGGAGTGATTTCTGTTAGTGAGCGCTTCTGGAGGAAAACATGCCATCACCTCATCCACTCGTAAGGCAGCTCCGCTTTACCCGCAGCGAATTCATCCGCGGGGTCAAAGGCATCTCTGAAACGGATGCGCACAAAAGGCTGCTACCCATGAACTGCATTAGCTGGAATGTGGGTCATTTAGCCTGGCAGGAGCAGCGCTACTTCTTGTACTATGGGCAGGGGAAAATGCCCTTCCCTGATATCAATGAGCGCTTTGCCTACGGCGCCCCGGCAAACACCCCTGCGCTGAGCGAAGTGCTGGCGGCATGGAAAGAAATTACCGCTGCAGCCGACCCGTGGCTCGAAACCCTGACCAGCGAGGTACTTCAAGCGAACATCCTAAGGATAGATGGCCAGCCGGGGCGGCGCACTTTCGGATCGCTGCTGCAGCGGGTGATCTACCACTACAGGTATCACACCGGCGAGAATCAGGCCATCCGGCAAATGCTGGGGCATACCCGCCTTCCGCAGTTCGTCGGCAACATCGACACGCAAGCACCCTACGTGCCGGAATAGAAAGTATAGCGCCGCATCTCTTACAACATTCCATAAAACACTATTTGAATGTATTAGATAAAGATTGTATAATTACTCATCGTTGGAAATAGTGTCATGATATTCAACTTTGAGGAAAAACTCTCCGATTCCCCTTTTGTCGACGTGATCTGGCGTAATCACAGCGAAAGCGGAGGCCCTTTTATCTCCGTGGCAATGAGCCGTTGGCAGATGGTGGTTACCAGGTATGAGGGCAAGACGAAGCTAACTGTGCGCGGGCCAGAGACAAAAGCTACAGCGGCTTACTGCCCTGCAGGCGCTGAGCATTTTGGCATTCTTTTCAAACCTGGCGCCGTCATGCCGCCTCTGCCCGCAAGTCTGCTAAGGGATGGAATGGTGGATCTACCCGAAGCGAGAAGTTCCTCCTTCTGGCTAAATGGCTCTGCCTGGCTATTTCCGGACTATGAAAACGCAGACACGTTTGTAGACCGCCTCGTTCGCGATGGTCTGCTGGTTCGTGAACCCATCGTCGAAGCCGCCTTACAACCTGGTCTGCAAGAGGTGTCGATACGCTCAGTTCAGCGCCGGTTCTTGAAAGCGACCGGGCTGACCCGTGGCGCCCTCAGCCAAATCGACCGCGCCCGGTATGCGACGATGCTGCTCCAGGGAGGCGCCTCTATCCTCGACACGGTTGATCTAGCCGGGTATGCTGATCAGCCGCATCTGACCAGATCCCTGAAACGATTCGTCGGGCAAACGCCTGCTCAGATCATCAGCAAGAAAGAGGCGGAGCAGCTTTCTTTTATGTCAAGATTGCGCCATTTTCCCGGATAACGATATAGATTAACGAGTAGCAACCCACCGCGACCGCTAATACAGTTATCGGACGCACGCCTGCTCAACTCAATTACAAAATTGAGCCCGAGCAGGTGTCGTTTTTGTTCAAGACAACTCCCCTAAATTGTTCTAAGATAGAACCGTAAAGGATCATTTTATAGCGGTTGAAATTAGCGCCGCGTTGCACAAACCGAGAACCAATGCCAAAGGAGACCTGACATGAGAAAATTAGTTGCAGGACTGTTTCTATCACTGGACGGAGTCGTCGAATCGCCTGATCAATGGCAATTCGACAACTTCGATGCTGAAATGATGGCCACCATGGGGTCACAGCTCGACTCGCAGGATGCTGTACTGTTGGGCAGAGTGACCTATCAAGAGTGGGCGGCCTACTGGCCAACTTCGACTGACGAACCTTTCGCCAGCTACATCAACAACATACCCAAATACGTGCTCTCGACTACCCTGGACAGGGTGGATTGGCAGAACACGACGCTGGTCAAGGGTGACCTCGCCGAGGAAATCACCAAGCTCAAGGGGCAATCCGGAAGGAATATCGGGGTCGCTGGCAGCCCCACCCTCGTTCTCTCTTTGCTGCAAAACGATCTCCTAGAAGAGCTTACACTCATGATCCACCCGGTTGTGGTGGGCAGCGGAAAGCGCTTCTTCAAAGATCAAGGCGATCTGAAAAGACTCAAGCTCGTTCGCTCGACCATAACGAGTACGGGCGTCGCCATCCTGACTTATCAGCCCAGAGAGTAGGAAGTATGTTTGCCCAGCTGCTCCAATGAAAGGAGAACAATCATGAGAAAAGTAATTTCGAAAGACGGCACCCCTATCGCCTTCGATCAGTCCGGCGATGGACCATCGATTATCCTGATAAGCGGCGCCTCCACCGATCGATCCGCGAACGCTCCATTGGCTGCACTCCTGGCGCAGTCCTTCACTGTGATCAACTACGATCGCCGGGGACGAGGCGATAGCGGCGACACTGCGCCATACTTGGTCCACCGCGAGGTCGAGGATATCGATGCTCTCATCACTGAGTCAGGCGTATCGGCGTTCGTATACGGGATCTCTTCTGGCGCGGCCCTCGCCCTGGAGGCGGCGGCTCACGGTCTGCATATCAAAAAGCTGGCATTGTTTGAGCCGCCGTTCATCGTCGACAACAGCCAACCCCGCCCGCCAGCAGACCTGGCGTCGCGCTACAACGAGCTGATCGCAGCAGGTCGTCGAGGCGATGCGGTGGAATACTTCATGACACAGGTAGTCGGCCTTCCGGCTGAGTTCGCCGCCCAGGCGCGCAACGCCCCCTGGTGGCCAGCCCAGAAAGCCCTGGCGCACACGTTGGCCTACGACGCTACAATCATGGGCGATTCTTCGCTGCCGGTTGATCGGATAGCATCCGTGACAATGCCTGCGCTCGTGATCTCCGGGGAGGCAAGCTTCGCGTTCATGCACGCCACGGCGCAAGCACTGGCAGAAGCCCTCCCCAACGGGCAGATCTGCTCTCTGCCAGGTCAGACGCACGACGTGGCCCCACAGGTGCTCGCACCTGTGCTAGTGGAGTTCTTCATCGGCTGAAATATCGATTGAAGTTCACAACGCATATCAATATAGGATCGGTATTGGCTATACCTTCGCCAATTTTAAGCCTGTATTTCGGTGGGACGGACCAGACTAATAACGCTTATCTTTGGGGTGCAATCCCATAATATGTGCCATTCTTGATCGAAAGTGGGGCTTTTATCATGTTTTTTTACTCAAGAATGCATTTATTAAGGCATATCACAATTTTGGCGAAGGTATTGTATTGGAGGTAATAATTTATGAACACAACTGAGCTGATCAACAAACGGGTGGCAGAACTGGATAACTGGCGCGGCCAGGTGTTTGCCCGCTTGCGCCATCTGATCGTGGAGGTTGCTCCAGACCTCCGAGAAGAATGGAAGTGGAACAACCCCGCCTGGTCTAAGAACGGCCTGGTATTAGGTCTGGTTGCCGAGACTACCAAGGCCAGAGAATGGGTGCAGCTTACCTTTTTTCAGGGCGCGTCCCTGGAAGATTCGCACGGCCTCTTCAACGCCGGTCTCGAGAGTAAAACCATGCGGTACATAAAATTCCGTGAAGGCGACATGATCGATGAGCTTGCCTTGCGGGACCTCATCCGTGCTGCGGTCGCCTACAATTCGGCCGGCAGCTAGGTTACCTGGTGCATAAACCCCACAATCCCCTTATCCCTGACTTAC
This sequence comes from uncultured Anaerolineaceae bacterium, assembly GCA_964525785.1. GTDB lineage: Bacteria > Chloroflexota > Anaerolineae > Anaerolineales > UBA4823 > JAQBDA01. The sequence goes on along the minus strand of CAZGIX010000047.1, from coordinate 8,779 downwards.
GATAGAGAATGTATTGGTAAAGGAGAAAATCATGGAAAAAGCAACCTCGGCGATCGATAAGCCAGTAATTTCACTGTCGGCGGCGCATGTGTCGTTTGCGGCCGGCGGGGCAACCCTGATTTTGCTTGCCGCGCTGCATATCCTCAGTCCGGAGTTTGATCCTTCGTGGCGTATGGTGAGTGAGTATGCTCTTGGTGACTATGGCTGGGTATTAGCGCTCATGCATCTCGCCTGGGGCACGAGCACTCTCGCACTATTCTTTGCCATCAAGTCGCAAATACGAACAGTTGGTGGCAAGGTCGGTCTGGGCTTCTTGCTTGCCGCGGTGGTTGGCATGAGCGCGGCGGCGATTTTCAACATAACTCATAGCCTTCATGGTCTGACAGCGTTGATCGGCATCCCCAGCCTCCCGATTGCCGCTATGCTGACCAGCGCGAGTCTGGGCCGCAACGATGCCTGGACCACGGGACGGCGATCCCTTCTGTGGACAGCGAACCTGACCTGGATAAGCCTCGTGGTGTTCATCGCCTCCGTGTTAATCGGGCTCTCGCAAAGTGGCGGCGAATTCGGTCCGGATGTGCTGCTTGGATGGCCTAACCGGCTGTTGGTGGTGGCCTATTGTGCCTGGGTAATTACCGTTGCCCGATATGCAGAACGGATGCGGTCGGCGATGGGATAGACGCCGCGGCTTCTCGCTGGTTGGGACGCCTTCTCAGGCGTCCCAACCACGCCAGACAGGCGTGCACACGACTGGTAATCGTTGCCGGCCGAGCCGCCATCAACAACCCCACTTCATCCCCCTTTTGCGCGGGGAAAACAGGGGTTTCTGACTTTAAGAAGCACCTGTGCAGCCGGCCAGGGCTTTCACAAGAACGTGAAATCCCTGATATGCGGTCATGAGGAGAGGGTTTATTGGGGTGATCGGCGGCGGCAAAGCCGCCGCCGATCACCCCAAACCCCTTCTAGTGAAAGCCTTGTACAGCTGGCAACGCGGGCTTGCATGACCGTGTGATTGGGTTTATTATTTCAATTCATGGAGGTACCCACTATGAGAGTATTGTTCATCGGAGGCACCGGGATTATCAGCTCGGCGTGCTCGGAGCTGGCCCTGCAGCGCGGCATTGAGCTGTATCTGCTGAACCGGGGCGGGAGTTACCGCCAGCCGGCAACCGGGGCAAAGCTGCTGCACGCGGATATCCGCCAGCGCGCGTCGGTCCAGGCTGCGCTGGGGAACCTGACATTCGACGCGGTGGTGGATTGGGTAGCCTTTACTCCCGAGCACGTGCAGGACGATGTGGCGCTCTTCGGCGGCCGCACCGGGCAGTATGTTTTCATCAGCTCTGCCTCGGCTTACCAGACGCCGCCCCATTACCTGCCAGTGACGGAGAGCACGCCGCTGCACAACCCGTTCTGGCAGTACTCGCGGGATAAGGCGGCTTGCGAAGCGCGGCTGGCAGAGGCTTACCGGCAAGGTGGATTCCCGGCAACGGTGGTGCGCCCATCGCACACCTACGATCCCACGCTGCTCCCCTTCCACGGCGGCTACACAAACGTGGCGCGCATGCGGGCTGGGAAGAAGGTGGTCGTACACGGAGACGGGACCTCCCTGTGGACGCTGACCCACCACCGGGACTTTGCCGTGGGTCTGGTGGGGCTGCTGGGAAACCCCCACGCGGTCGGTGAAACGTTCCACATCACCTCCGACGAGTGGCTGAGCTGGAACCAGATCTACGAGATCGTGGCGCGCGCCGCGGGGGTCGAGCCGCGCCTGGTGCATGTGCCGTCGGACCTGATCGCGGCTTTCGACCTCGAATGGGGCGCTTCGCTGTTGGGTGATAAGGCCCACAGCATGGTCTTCGATAACAGCAAGATCCGCCGGCTGGTGCCCGAGTTCCAGGCACGCATCCCCTTCTGGCAGGGGGCGCGCGAGATCATCGCCTGGTACGATGCCGATCCCGCTCGCCAGGTGGTGGAGCCATATTTCGATGCCCTGCAAGACCGGATCATCAGCGCCATGGAAGGGGCCTATCCATCGGAGTAGTAAATCTTCTCTACCTGAATCGTGCCTTTGGAGGCTAAATGATGGGATATAACATTGTACTTCTCCAGGAGAGGAAGAGGATCGCACTGGTGGCTCACGACAATAAGAAACAGGACCTCCTGGAGTGGGCGAAATGGAACAAAGAGCTGCTGGTCGCGCATGAGCTGTACGCCACCGGCACAACCGGCAAGCTGCTGGAGGAGGTGCTCGGCACCCCGGTCAACAAGTTCCAGAGCGGGCCGCTGGGTGGAGACCAACAAGTAGGCGCCAAGATCGCCGAAGGTGCTATCGATTTTTTGATCTTCTTTTGGGACCCGCTCTCCCCGCAGCCGCACGACACCGATGTAAAAGCCCTGCTGCGCATCGCCGTGGTCTGGAACATCCCGGTCGCCTGCAACCGCGCCACCGCGGATTTTATGATCTCATCGACACTCATGTCCGGCGAATACGAGCGCCTGGTCGTAGATTACAATCCCTACCGGGAGCGTCAGGTTGAGGCGCTGGTCGAAGATGTCATAGAAGAGCTGGTGGAGGATGCCGCACCAGACTACCGGATAGATAACCAGGTGGACAGCCAGGGGGATGGACCTGACGAATAGGACCATCTCAGGAG
>CAZGIX010000047.1:2795-6025 GCA_964525785.1 uncultured Anaerolineaceae bacterium | reverse complement strand
CCCAAAAGGCGATCCGCTATTCCTTCAGCGCAGGGAAATAATGCACTCCTAACTCTCTACAGACCTCGAACGGCAGATTGTTAATGGTCAATCGTCTGGATAATCCCCCGACGACCTCCCCGACTGATTCTGCTCACAGAGCCGCTCATCGCGGATTCTGGTTTGACTGGCATCAGAATCGGGCTAATCTCCAATCGGCAACCCAGTAGTAAGTTCGTGCTGTTCATATCTTTGGCGTTGGGCTATTGTAAATCCTCAACTCCATTGACGTTACTACTGTGCAGTGCACTCAATCAATAATCGGGTATGATAATAGTTATAGATCTTACGCAGTTTGTGGGTGGAGTCCTAATAAAAGGATGTCTGTTATGAAAGAAGACGAAAAACTGAGTATCCTGATCGTCGAGGATGACCCAGCAATTATGTCCTTGGTGTCGCTTGGTTTGCGGTACGAGCAGTATGAGATTATTGAAACCGATAATGGACTGATGGGTTTGCAGCTTTTCCAGGATCATAAGCCGGACCTGATCATCCTGGATTGGTTATTACCCGGGATGGATGGGATTAAGCTGTGTCGCATGATTCGCTCACAGTCGGACGTTCCCATCATTATGATCACCGCACGTGACGCCGTCAGTGACCGGGTCAATGGGTTGGAAACCGGCGCAGACGATTACCTTGTCAAGCCTTTTCACATAGATGAATTAATCGCCCGGGTCCGCGCCCGACTCCGTCGACGCGATCCGGCGGATGCCACCTTGACGTTCCTTGATCTCAGTCTAGATCCTAGAACCCACGAGGTGTTTCGCGGACGGCATTCCATTGAATTGACGAGCACCGAGTTTAAATTATTAAACTACCTGATGCGCCACCCCCGCCAGGTATTATCGAAAGAACAAATTTTGGAGGAAGTATGGGGATATGATTTTCAGGGGGACACAAACATAGTAGAACAATATATCCGCTCACTCCGCCAAAAAATAGGCCAACCGTCCATCATCCAAACTTTGCGCGGATCTGGTTATGCACTTCGAGGAGCTTAATGATGAAGATCCGCCTCTCGTTTCGAGGGCTTATCATTCTTTTCTTTGTCGGCAGCCTGATCCCGTTGATGGTCATGGTTGGGTTGCTGGTCTTCCGACTGCAGCAGGCATACCTACTTAATGACGCTCAAAAACGCCTGACAGATTTTGTGGAGGCTGGAGTTGTGCAGCATGCCAGCGACACAGACCTGACCCCACTGGCTGTGAATCTGGGCGAGGGCCTGCGTGTGCTGGGCGCCGACATGTTTGTCCAAAATGCCAGCGGGAATCCAGTTCCCCCTTCGCTTGGCACAGGCCCCTGGCTGGATGCTGCCGAGCACCAGGTCGCTCGGGATTCACGGACGAGCAGTATGCAGATGATTGGGAGCGGCGCCGATGCACGCATTGTTTACCTGGCGGCGATGGTTGATCAATCCAATAATGTGGTCGGTAGTGTGGAGGCAAGCCTGCCTATGGCTGGTATCACCGACCAGCTAAATGCCCTGCGCCGATGGTTAACCCTGATCATAACGCTGGCATCAGGCCTGTCGGTGCTGCTGGCAGTCTTCCTTTCGGGGATCATCACGCGACCGATAAAAAGCCTGGTGGATTCGGTTGAACGCGTTCGGCAAGGCAATCTGGAAATACGCGCCCCTATTTCTGATGTCTATGAGTTGGGCCATTTGGCGATAACCTACAACCAGATGCTCGATCGCCTATCTGAAGATATTCACAATCAGGCCCGGCTGGCCGAAAACATGCGCCAGTTTGCAGCCGATGCATCCCACGAATTACGTTCACCTCTATCTGTTTTTCGGAACAGCGTTGATTTGTTGGATAAGGCTTTGCAACAGGATGACGAGACGCAAATTCCCGGGATATTGACCATACTCCGTAAAGAAGTGGATACAATGACGGGACTGGTCGAGCATCTGCTCTTGCTGGCCCGTCTCGATCAGTCTGAAGAAGCGGTAGCGTCCATTCTTCACCCAGAAGAAATCCATCCGTTTCCACTTCTAGAAGAGGTTTACGAGCGAGCCCAACTACTGGTCAAGGGTCAGCAAGTTGAACTGGTATGGCCTACGAGCGAGATCGGCCCTATCTGGGCTGATCGCGAAATGATCCGCCGCGCGTTGAATAATATTGTTGAAAATGCGATTCTCTATACCCCAGCGGGGAAAAAAATCACATTAAGCCTGGAAAACCAGGACGGTTACTGCTGCTTTATCGTAATGGATCAAGGCAGGGGCATCGCCCCGGACCAATTATCAAAAATATACGAACGTTTCTATCGGGGTGACGAATCGCGTAATCGTCGGATTCCCGGCACCGGGCTGGGGTTAGCAATTGTTTCAGCCATTGTACGAGTTCATGGGGGTGAAATTCAGGTTGAGAGTGTGCTTGATCAGGGTACCTGCTTCCGGCTATTGTTTAAGCAAATGGGAACCGATTCATAAAAACCTGAGCTGATTTTCAGCAAAAATTCAGTTAAATTACAGCCCCCTTTCAGTTCTTTCTGCTATCCTAAGGTTAGTAATAAACCACCTTTGAAAGGATTAACAAAAATGATCAAGAGAATTCTTACTCTCGTAGTTGTTTCCAGCGTCATTAGCGCAGGTTTACTTTACCTGGGCATCACTCTAATGGGAAAATATTCCCCCGCTCTAGCATCTTCTCTTAATGCCCTAGTCGCAGGAACGACTGAGCACACGTCGCCAAACACTTTTGCAGCGGTGGAAGACGCCCCTCAGGCAGCGGATATCAGCACCGGTGGAAATGTCGTTGACATTTCTGCGGCCCCGAACACCGCTTCCAATCCCCCGGTTGATTACACTCAATCACTGAAGACCTCAGATAACTCGATGTCTGCAGAGAAATCAAGCGCCAATGTAACGATTGCCCAATTGTTCAACAATCCGGAACAGTATCGCAATCAGGTTATCACCCTCAACGGCATCGCTAACAGCCTTGGTAACGATAAAGTATTGCTCAATGATGGTACCGGCCAAATCCTGGTTGAAGTCGAGGACGACCTGCTCAATATTGCTGTCATAAATGGTTTGTCTATCAGTGTGATGGCTAAGCTCGATGACTTCAGCAGCCCATCCGTTTTTGAATTGGATGCCTGCACACTCCAATATCAGAACGATATTGTTGTTATCGATGATTGCTCCGACGATGACGACATGAACGATGATGACGATGACG
>CAZGIX010000047.1:0-2695 GCA_964525785.1 uncultured Anaerolineaceae bacterium | reverse complement strand
GTTGTTATCGATGATTGCTCCGACGATGACGACATGAACGATGATGACGATGACGGCATGAACGATGATGACGGCACGCACGATGATGACGATGACGGCATGGACGATGATGACGATAACGGCATGGACGATGATGACGATAACGGCATGGATGATGATGACGATGACGACGATGATAGTGACGACGATGATAGTGACGACGATGATGATGACGACGATGATAGTGACGACGATGATGATGACGACGACGATTAACCTCGAGTTGTTACTTCCATCGCTTGTTTGATCACTGTCTAAAAGGATCGCTCCCCGAAACACGAGGAGCGATCCTTTTATTTATGGTGGACAAAAAGCTTGATCAGGGTCTAAAACATGAGTTGGGTGAAGGCCGGTTTGAAGCGGCAAAACTGCCTGAGTCCTCGATTGATCACGCGTAAGCCAGGCGGAGGCTCTGCGCGCTGTACGGAGCCGCGTCCAGGGCACAACATGATGAAATACCAGGCGCACATCGCCGTGGCAGAGGAAAACAAGGGAGTACTAAAATCAATTCCCGGCAGACCGCTCTCGCCACTCGCGAATGGCTAGGGTGTGGATCGGATAGTGGCTGTACGTATCCAGCCGCACCCGGCGCCGGAAGCGCGTCTCGGTTGTGAACTGCTCTTCCGGTGCGCTTTGGAGATAAGCGACCAGCCTTGCATGGGTCTCATCCAGCTGCCGGCGCACTTCAGGGAGCGTAAGGCGGCGCATTTTATCCGTCATCAGGGCGTTGAAGGCGTCGATGCCACCGTACAGGACCGAGTAGCGCGGCGGACGGACGCCTTGCAGGATATGCGGCAGGTGCTTCAGGGCTTCCTCCTCCCACCAGCTGACGTGGGCGAGAATGTCTTTCACTGACCAATCCTCTGTAACGCCAGGCTCCACCATCTGCGCCTCGGTCAGCCCCGCGTAAGACTCATTGAACGATGTCCAGGCTTGCTCAAGCTTGTTCAGTAGCTGCTGTTTTTTCATATCCACATTTTATCCTGAATCTGCGCCAGCAGGGTTTTTCGGCATCCTGTGATCCTGCTATACCGGAAGCAAGGAGATTGGTGCAAAAAGATACCAGTCAGAAGGGAGTGGATAAAAATATGGATTAGCATCAAGCTATGCACACATGTCCTCGCTGTCAGCAAACGAAACGCCAAAACAAAGCCGGCAAGACCCAATCTGGTTCACAAAGGTACCGTTGTATGCATTGTGGTTACAAATACACACCTGAGCTAAAACGACACGGCTATCCAGACGAGATACGCAAGCAAGCCTTGCAGTTCTATGTGGATGGCGTGAACCTACGCCGGATCGGACGCATTCTGGGTCTTCACAACCGCACGGTTTCGGCGACAGCTTTATAAGCAGCTTTACCCAGCTTATCCAGCTCCCATTAAGGATTTCCTTGATCCACTATTTTAGCCACTTCCTAACAACGCCAGCCCTTGACTTATCAGAACATACGTGCTAATATTGCCCGATCAAATCGGATACTTTATGTCGCAAAACGCCGGGAAGGCAGATTAAAAAGGGATCATTTTCACCCCTTAGGAAATTAAAATAGGGGCAATATTGTGATATATAAGGTAAAATTGGTCGCCTAGAGTAAGGATATACAAATGGATGAGATTATTGGTACTGTTCACCCAGAGAGCGAAGAGCATGAGGGCTGGAAGAAAAAGACCGCCCTGTTTTTATCCAGCCAGAGCATCTCGATGTTCGGATCGATGCTGGTCCAGTTCGCGATTATCTGGCACATCACGTTAACCACAAAATCAGGCGCCATCCTGACCATCTCAACCCTGTCTGCTTTCTTACCGCAGATCATCATCTCGCTGTTTGCCGGGGTGTGGGCCGACCGATACCACCGTAAGTTCTTGATCATCGCCGCTGACCTGCTCACTGCCGTAAGCACCCTGATCCTGGCAGTGTTCTTCCTGCTGGGCTACCGGGAGCTGTGGCTGATCTTCCTGGTTTCCGGCATCCGGTCGTTGGGCGCCGGCATCCAGATGCCGGCAGTGGGTGCATTCCTGCCGCAGATCGTCCCAACCGACAAGCTGCTGCGGGTTAACAGTATCAACGGCACCATCCAACCTTTCATCATGCTCGTCTCGCCAATTATCAGTGGGGTCTTGCTGTCTTTTTCTCGCCTGGAAGCCATCTTCTTTATCGATGTGGTCACTGCCCTCCTGGCGGTAGGTCTGCTGTTGTTCTTGCAGGTGCCCCCTCACAAAAAAGCTGCCGCAGCGCAGAAGACGGGATATCTGGACGATCTTAAGGCCGGCCTGGATTACGTCTGGCAGGAGCGGACGATCAAGACGCTGTTTATCTTCTTCGCCTTCATCTTCTTCCTGGTGGTCCCGGTGGCATTTCTGACCCCGCTGCTGGTCACGCGCTCTTTTGGGGACGACGTCTGGAGGCTGACCGCCAATGAGGTCACGTTCTTTGCCGGCTCGATCATTGGCGGGATGGTCATGACCGCATGGGGCGGCTTCAACAACCGCTTCCGCACCATCGGATTGGCGTGTATTGTGTGGGCGTTTCTGTTTACAGCGTTAGGTTTATCGAAAGACTTCACCGTGTACCTGGTCTTTATGTTTTTGGCAGGCATACCGATGCCCATCTGGAGCGCCTCGACCACCACGCTTCTGCAGGAGCTGGTCAGGCC
>CAZGIX010000046.1:0-27291 GCA_964525785.1 uncultured Anaerolineaceae bacterium | reverse complement strand
GAGAATGGCGCCGGATTTCGGTTGACACCGCTGGTCGGGTTTGCTACAATAATCACAACCATGCAAATCATTCCGTGCTGCCAACGGCGTTTTATCTCTACCAGCCACCCAATCGATACAGGTGATCTTCCCCGGCAAACAGTGCTGCGTTCGCCCTTTCTGCGTTGAGCAGGGAGGGCGAGTTTAATCTATCCGACTTCGACCATCAAGGAACTGCCATGCTGCCCGAACCCATTAAAAACTATCGCGACCTGGTGACCTTAAAAGACGGCGTGAGTGTACTGCTGCGCCTGCTGACAAAGGACGATGAAGGTCGCCTGCTCGACCTGTTCGGCGCGGTCAGCGATGCCGACCTGCGCTATTTGCGGAATAACGTGCGCGACAAGGCGCTGGTCAAAAGCTGGTGCCAGGACCTGGACCACAGCCAGGTGCTGCACCTGACCGCGGTGGTCAACGAGCGCGCCGTGGGTCATGCCATGCTGTGTTTCTTGACCGGGCCGGAGCGCCACATGGGCGAGGTGCTCATCTACCTGGCTAAAGATTTCCGCCAGCGCGGCCTGGGCACCAAGATGATCAAGGCGCTGATCGCCATTGCGCGCCACATGGGGCTGCATTTGCTGATGGCCCGGGTGGTGGCAGACCAATCCAGGGTCATCAAGTCTTTTCAGGACCTGGGCTTTAGCCTGAGCTGCACGTTTGATGATGCCTTCATGCTTCCCGATGGCGAGCTGCGCGATGTGGCGGTGCTGTTCTACCGGCTGAAGTCGTCGGTCGACGAGTTCTAATCCCCGCAAACTTTCTCCACGTCCCCTGTAACCCGGTTAACTGAAGCCCGGATCGCCGATCCGGGCTTCAGGGCTTTTGATCCGGGCCACAAAATTTCCGCCGTTTTACTTTTGCCGTACGCTGGTGATGTTCCCGAAGGTGGAGACTTCGAGGTCCCACTGGCTGCCCGGGACGAAGCGGGCGAACTCCTCCGGGTCGCTGACCGGCAGGGTGTAGGTCTCGCCCCCGCTTTGGAACACGACTTCATACTGGTCCGAGCGGTTGCCCATGCGCTGGTCCGTGCTCAGCGAAAGCGCCGGCCACTGCGGGTTCAGGTCGCTGCCGGTCAGGCTGGAGACATCCGTCACCACCCACTCGACCTGGCTGAATGAGCACCAGTCATCGTAGATCTCGTAATGACAGTCCTGCACCACTTCGGCCACGCCGCTGCCCGCGTCTATGGTATAGGGTGTGCCGCACACTTCACGTGCTCCCGGGGCCGGCTCCAGCTGCGTGGTGCGGTATCTCTCCTCGCAGGCGCCGATCTCAACCCCGGAGGGGATCTCATCTTCCCAATCCTGATGCTCGACGGGGCGCTGTTCGAGGATCTCCACGCTGCGCCTCCACTGCACCCCCTGCACCACAGCCGTTTGCTCCTGCGTGCGCAGGCTGAGCATGAGCAGCGCCAGGGCGCTCAGGCATACGACCACGATGGCAACGATGGCAATCACCGGGAGACGCGCCCCCGGCTTGGCGGCTGCCGCTGGTAAGACAGCCGGTGCAGCTGGTGCGGCTGGCGCAGCGACCAGGCTGCCCCCGCAGTTCTTGCAGCGCGGCGACCCGACCGGGTTGGGCGTGCCGCACGACGGGCACGGGATATCGGGTTTGGCTTCGGTGGACAGGGCCCCCATCACCTGCCCTGCCTCCCGCTTCTGGGCATCCTTCAAATCGCCGCCGCATTGGGAGCAAGCCTGAGCACCCGCCGGATTGCGCGTCCCGCAGTAAGGGCAGTGCACGTCGGGGCCTTTACCGGCTTTTGCCAGGGCAGCTTCTTCGGTCATCAGCTGCTGCTGGTCTGGCAGCTCGAACTGCTCTTTGTCGCTCATCGCCGCGCCGCAGTTTGAGCAGGTCTTCTGGGTGCCGGGATTGACCGTCTCGCAGCGCGGACAGGTCCATTCCAGCTCAACATACCCAAGCGTCTTCTTTACCATGTCGTTCTCCTTGGGAGCACCAAAAAGTTGTTGTGGAATTACCGGGTTGTGTGGCTTGAGCGGCTTCGCCGCTCAAGCCACACAACCCAAACCCACAACATTTGAGTGCACCCTTCTCATTATATTTTGGCTTTTGGAAAGAAAGCTTAGTATAATTATAGCCTCACCGTTTGCCTGACTGGCTGTCATTTTTGTTTTCTGTATTTCTGCTTTAATGATATCAACGTCAAACAGTGCAGGAAACTCCTGGCTGCTCGCCTTACACCCACTTCGCATGTACCGGGTATGTGAACGTTACAGTACATGGCTGCCTTGTGATTCGAAAGGAGGTGAAACCGGCCAAACTACACGCCCCATTTAGAAAATCTGAATATCCAATTTCATAACCAAATCGATAATGATGATAAGGAGAGAGTCATGAAGAAAGGATTGCTGATGCTCAGTATGCTGGTTGCGATCAGCATACTGCTTGCAGCATGCGGGGGAGCTGCGGGCAGCAACACCATCAAAGTCGGGGGAATCGGTGAATTGACGGGTGATATCCCCGCCGTGGGCGCCTCGTTCAAGAATGCAGCTGAGATGGCGGTACAGGAAGTCAACGACGCCGGCGGGCTGGATGTTTGCGGAACTAAATACACCGTTGAGCTGACCATCGAAGATAACGCCGGTAAGGCTGACCAATCCGCTTCGGCGGCGCAAAAACTGATCACCCAGGACAATGTAGTGGCGATCATCGGTCCGAACGCCAGCCGCTATGCCATCCCCGCCTCGGAGATAGCTGAAAGCTCCCAGGTTGTCCTGATCAGCCCGTGGTCCACCAATCCCAAGACCACGCTGAAGGGAGACACCACCGATCCCAAGAAGTATGTTTTCCGGGCAGCCTTCATCGACCCGTTCCAGGGTCGAGTGGTGGCGAAGTTCGCCCTGGATAACCTGAGCGCCAAGACGGCTGCCGTGCTGTACGACGTAGCCTCAGATTACAACAAAGGCATCGCTGAGTTCTTCAAGCAGACCTTTGAGGAGAGCGGCGGGCAGGTAGTGGCATTCGAGACCTACACCACGGGCGATAAGGACTTCTCCGCCCAGCTGACCAAGATCAAAGACACCAACCCTGACGTGATCTTCCTGCCCAACTACTACAGCGAGGTTCCGCTGCAGATCCAGCAGGCCCACCGCCAGGGGATCACCGTTCCCTTCCTGGGCAGCGACTCGTGGGGCAGCGCAGAGCTGGTCTCCCTGTGCGGTGCAGACTGTGAAGGTTATTACTTCAGCACCCACTACGCCGCCGACAACGCTTCGCCAGCCGCCAAGAAGTTTATCGATGGCTACAACACCAAATACGGCAACGTGCCCGACGATGTAGCCGCACTGACCTATGACTCGTTCGGGCTGCTGTGGCAGGCGATCCAGAGCGCGTGCAGCGTCGAACGCCAGGCTATTCGCGACGCTCTGGCAAAGATCCCCAGCTTCGAAGGCGTAACTGGCAACATGCAGTTCCAGGAAGGATCCGGCGATCCGATCAAGAGCGCCGTGATCCTCCAGGTTAAAGACGGGAAGTTCGTCTTCTTCGCCAACGCCAACCCGTAAGCACCGTTTAGTCTTGACCTCCCGCAGGTTGTTAGCCCGGACAGCCTGGCACCAACGCTGCACGCCATCCAGAACTGCGCTGTCTGCCCAATCACCTGCGGGAGGTGTTTGGTATTGAGGCTGATCACATGACTATCTATCTCCAGCAAGCTCTCAATGCGCTCCAGCTGGGCAGTATCTACGCACTGATCGCCCTGGGCTATACGATGGTGTACGGCATACTCAGGATGATCAACTTCGCGCATGGCGATCTGTTTATGGTAGGGGCTTTCTTCTGCTTTATGATCGCCTCCTTTTTCAAGCTGCCTTTTGTGCCCACTCTGCTGCTCTCCATGCTCGGGGTGGGTTTGTTGGGTGTGGCTATCGAGCGTTTCGCCTACAAGCCGCTGCGTAGCGCGCCGCGCGTCTCGGCAGTGATCACTGCCCTGGGCGTGGGCATCTTCTTGGAAAACCTGACCCTGGTGTTCTTCCCTTACCCCCAGGCTGTACCGACGCTGCTCCCCCAACAAACCTGGACAATTGGTGGCGTGACCATCTCGGCTTTGCAGGTGATCATCATCCTGCTGTCCGTCGGGCTGATGCTGCTGCTCGATTTCATCGTGCAGCGGACGATGGTCGGCATGGCGATGCGCGCCATCTCCTGGGATAAAACCATCGTGCCGTTGATGGGGGTGCCGGTCAACCTGGTCATCTCTTTCACTTTCTTTATCGGCACCAGCCTGGGTGCCGCTGCAGGGGTGATGTACGCCCAGGCCTTCCCGGTGGTTGACCCGTACATGGGCATCCTGATCGGCTGGAAAGCGTTCATCGCCGCCGTGGTGGGTGGGATCGGCAACGTGCGCGGTGCAATGATCGGCGGGTTTATCCTGGGGACGGTGGAGATCATGGTGGCAGCTTTCCTGCCTTCAACCTACCGTGATTTCGTAGCCTTCACCCTGCTGCTCATCCTGCTGATCTTCCGTCCCTACGGCATCCTGGGTAAGCCCAGCGCCCAAAAGGTGTGAGCCATGACCACACAGACTACTGAAAAGCTAAACTGGCGCACAAACTTGACAGCACGCTGGGAGGCACTGATGAACAACCGCCGCGCACTGCCTATCCTGGTGGTGATCGGCTTCGTGCTCTCATTTCTGATCCCACGCTACAACCTGGTCAATCCCTACGTCCAGCTGGTGATGATGTACGTGGGGATCAATATCATCATGACTGCCAGCCTGAACCTGATCAATGGCTATATGGGCGAGTTCTCGGTGGGGCACGCCGGGTTCATGGCAGTGGGCGCGTATGTGAGCGCGCTGCTGACCATGTACGTCTGGCCTGACAACCTGGTAAAGTGGCTGTTCCCTGTTTCAGTAATCATGGGAGGGCTCGGGGCTGCCCTGGCAGGGCTGCTGGTGGCATTCCCATCCTTCCGCACGCGGGGCGACTACCTGGCAATCGTGACGCTGGCTTTCAATATGATTGTCAAGTCGGTGATCGAGAACATCGAAGCTATCGGCGGACCGCGCGGCATCCCAGGCATCGATAAGCTGACCACTCTGTCGTGGGTGTTTGTCTGGACGGTATTTGCCATGTGGGTGATGCGTAATTTTATGTATTCCAACTACGGGCGCGGGGTGCTCTCGATACGCGAAGACGAGATCGCCAGCGACCTGATGAGCGTGAACACGCGGCAGGCGAAGGTGCTGGTCTTCCTGGTATCGTCCTTCTTCGCCGGAGTTGGCGGAGCGCTGTTTGGACACGTGCTGCAATTCATAAGCCCGAAAGTGTTCGACATCATCAAGTCCACCGACTTCTTGATCATGGTGTATCTGGGCGGCATCGGCTCGATGATGGGCTCCATCCTAGGCGCCACAATTTATACTGTTCTTTTGGAACTGCTCCGCCCGCTGCAGGTATGGCGGTTCGTGCTCATGCCGCTGATGCTGGTGTTCCTGATGCTCTACCGGCCGCGGGGCATCATGGGCCTGCGCGAGCTGCGCTGGTTCATTCCGGGCTACGAGCTGCTGGCTGCTGCTCGCAAGCGCAAGGACAAGGAGGTGGCGGATGTCACTCCTACAAGCTAAGAACGTCACCCACTATTTTGGCGGTCTGCGGGCGGTGTCTGATTTCAACCTGGACCTTGAGCCGGGCGAGCTGGTGGGCATTATCGGGCCAAACGGCGCTGGTAAGACCACGGTGTTCAACCTGATCACGGGCGTCTACCGCTCGACGGAAGGCAGCATCCGCTTTAAAGATACCGAGCTGGTAGGCATGCGCCCCGATCGGGTGACCAATCTGGGCATTGCCCGCACCTTCCAGACCATCCGTTTGTTCAATGACCTGAACGTGCTGGACAACGTGCGCATCGCTGCCTACCACCAGGTTGGCTACAGCCCATTCGAAGCCATGTTCCGCATCGGGCGTTTCAACCGTGAGGAGCTGCGCAACATTGACTATGCATCCGAGATGCTGGGCTTTTTCAACCTGGACCAGTATGCCTACGAGCAGGCCCGCAACCTGCCATACGGGCTGCAGCGCCGCCTGGAGATCGCGCGCGCGGTGGCTACCAAGCCACAACTGCTGCTCCTGGATGAGCCAGCAGCGGGCATCAATCCGAACGAGATCATGCGCCTGATGGAATTTATCCTATGGACGCGCAAGGAATTCGACCTGACCATCCTGCTGATCGAACACCAGATGCGCCTGGTGATGGGCATTTGCGAGCGCATCAAGGTGCTCGATTTCGGCAAGACGATTGCCGAGGGAGTGCCAGCGGAGATCCAGACCAACCCTGAAGTACTGGAAGCCTACCTGGGCGAAGGAGCGGAGGTATGAGCGATCAAGATCATGCCCTGCTGTCTGTAAAAGACCTGACCATATCCTACGGAAATATCCGCGCCGTGCAAGGCATCTCGTTCGAAGTGTATGAAGGCGAGATCGTCACCTTGATCGGCGCCAACGGGGCGGGGAAGTCATCGACCTTGCGTGGTATTTCCGGGATCGTGCCGTATGGGGGGACGATCACCTACCGGGGCCAGGACCTGCACGGCCTGACTGCCGACCAGATCGTGGCACATGGGATCGCCCAGGTGCCGGAGGGGCGCGGCATCTTCGGCAATTTGACAGTGATGGAAAACCTGAAACTGGCTACCTGGCAGCGGAAAGACAAATCCGAGCTAAGCAAGGATTACGAGCGGGTTTTTTCGATCTTCCCACGCCTGAAGGAGCGGGCCACGCAGCTCAGCGGGACGCTATCCGGCGGCGAGCAACAGATGCTGGCAGTCGGGCGGGCGCTGATGAGCCACGGAAAGGTAATGCTGCTGGATGAGCCATCTATGGGCCTGGCGCCGGTGCTGGTGCGGGATATCTTCAAGGTGCTGCGGGAGATCAACCAGGCTGGCGTCACGATCCTGCTGGTCGAGCAGAATGCCTACATGGCGCTGCGGACGGCTTCGCGGGCGTACGTATTGGAGACGGGATTGATCACCTTGACCGGTACGGGTCAGGAATTATTGGCAGATCCGCGGGTCAAAGAAGCTTACCTGGGCGGCTGACGGGAAACAGGGGAGCGGGCATTGCTGGAAGGTGTTGTCACCTGGGCCGAGATCGATCTGGACGCCATCTCTGATAATGTGAAGGCCTACCGGCGGCACGTGGGGGCGGAGGTCGAGGTCATTGCAGTCGTTAAGGCCAATGCCTACGGGCACGGAGCTATGCCGGTAGCGCGCGCCGCCCTGCAAGCCGGGGCGAGGCGGCTGGCGGCGCACCGCGCCATCGAGGGAATCGAGCTGCGCCGGGGTGGGATCGAGGCGCCTATCCTGATCATGGGCTACACCCCGCCGGACGGCGCTGAGCTCGTGGCGGAGTGGAATCTCACCCCGAGCGTGATCACCTTCGAGTTTGCCCAGGCGCTCTCGGAGCGGGCGGCGGCGCTGGGCAAAGGTGTGCCGGTGCATGTCAAGGTCGATACAGGCATGAACCGCTACGGCTTGCTGCCTTCCGAGGTAGTGGCCTTCCTGGACACGCTGCGCCGGCTGCCGGGGATCGTCATCGAGGGGCTGTTCACCCATCTGGCTACCGCCGACTGGGATGACTCGACCTACGTCCGCCAGCAGCTCGATGAGTTCAACGCTCTGCTGCGCTCCATCCAGCAGACCGGGATACACATACCGCTGGTGCATGCCGCCAACAGCGCGGCTGCCATGCGCTACCCGGAGGCACACTTCAACGCCGTGCGCCCGGGAGTGGCTCTCTACGGCATGCAGCCTTCCGCGGAATGGAATCCGCCTTTCGAAATCCACCCGGCATTAACCCTGAAGAGCAAGGTGAGCCGTGTGCGCAGCCTGAAGCCGGGCGCAGGAGTAGGCTACGGGCGCAGCTACGTGGCGCAGGCAGAGCTCCCGGCGGCGCTGATCCCGGTGGGGTACGGCGATGGCTACCACCGGGCGCTCTCTAACCGCGGCGCCGTGCTGGTTCATGGACGGCGCGCCCCCATCATCGGGCGAGTGAGCATGGACCAGATCGTGGTGGATCTCAGCGGCATCGAGGGGGTGAGGCAAGACGACGAGGCCGTGCTGGTCGGCAGCCAGGGAGGCGAGCGCATCAGCGCCGAGGAGGTGGCGGCCCTGGAGGAGACGATCAACTACGAGGTGACCACATCGCTGCTGCCGCGCGTGGCCCGCGTTTACCGTCAAGGGGGAGAAGTGGTGGAGATCGCCTCGATCGCCCAGGGTTGAGGGCTCAGCGCAGCAGGTCCTTGCGCACGAACAGCCGCAGCTCACCCGGCCTCTCCAGGATGAGGTGGTAGTTCTCCTGCAGGTAAGGGTCGAGGGATGGGAATTCGAAACGCCCCAGCAGGATCTGCTCGGGTTGATAAGCCTGCAGCGTATCCAGGATGTGGGCCTCGGTCAGCTCGCCGCTGGCCAGGCGCTTCCAGGAGATCACGGCCAGATCGGGGGGAACCGAGATGCCGGCCCGGAAGGCGTACATGGGCATATCTGTCACCATCCAGCTCGTTCGAGGGGCGTACTGCTCGATCTTGCGCAGCACCTTATCTTCGAAGGCATTCCGGTCCTGATCTGCCGGCGGCATTGTTTGGAATGTACCGATCACACCCGGGAGGGCGGTTGCCAGGACGAGGGCAGAAGCCACCAAGCCACCTGCCAGCCAGACCCAAGAGCCGCGCCAAGCGGATGGCGAGCGGAGATACGCAACTGCCAGGCGCGCCGTCTCCCCCATGACCGCGCCTGCCAGCACGGCCCCCGGCACAGTGACCAGTAGCTGGTGGTGGAACCAGACCGGTTTCAGAAAGAGCAGGGAAACAAAAGCCAGGAACATCCACGCCAGGGGGTAGAGCATCAGCCAGCGCCGCTGCTTGAAGGCCAGCAACCCGCCGATGCAAGCCAGCAGGATGATCGCCCAGGCATCGCGCAGGTAGAAGGTGATCGGGTAGAGCTGCTGGTTGGGCGGGTACTGCGAGGCCTGGGAGGCCGCCCAGTGTGTGCCGATGAGCTGGGGCAGGCTGGCGGGTCCTGCCAGGAGCAGGCCAATGACCAGAGCAAACCCGGCGCACACCAGCAGCCAGATCAAAGCCGGGTAGGCCTTGCGCTGCAGGCTGCCATTTCCAAGCGCAGGGGAAAATTCAGAGATGAGCAGCCCCGCCAGGAAGAGCGGTGCAAGGAATCCGGTGTAGAGCTTGAAGAGCAGCGAGGCGCCGAAGGCAGCCGCCGATAGAATGAGATACATCGTACGGCGATGCCGGTGCCAGGCCGCCAACCCCCACAAAGAGACCATCGCCAGCCCCAGCGACGGCTGGCCCACCAGAGCGGCGGCGCTGAGGGTCAGAAAATGCGGCAGCAGGATCAGGATGGCGGCGCCCGCCAGGGCATGGATATCTCCCCATGCCAGCCGTAAGAACTGCACCACGGCCCACAGCATCAGGCAGGAGAAGAGCAGCACCAGCACGCGGCTGGCATATACACCCGGACCGTTGACCCGGAAAAGCAATGCCAGCAGGTGATTGAAAAGCGGAGGCTGGTCGCTCCAGATCTGGGTGTACAGGGTATAGCCGCGTATGATCAAGAGGGACTTGATCAGGTTGTAGCCTTCGTCGGCATACACCCAGTAGCTGTTCCAGTACGGGAAACCGCGCAGCATGCCAAGGAAATACAGCGCTGGCGGGAGGGCATGCCATGCCAACTCTCGAAGGGCATACCTGGTGAAGGGAGGAGTCGATACTTCGGAAGCCGGCATCGCTACTGCCATTATAACTGCAAGCGTCTGTGCAGATCGCAGTAGAAAACCGGGACCGCTGGCTGATCTCATCTTGACACAATCGCCCTGTTGCGCTATCCTATACAGCGATGTATAGGATGAGTGAACTTCTTCAGTTAGATCGCAAGGTATTCCATACCAATGACCTGGCTGTTTTATGGGGAATCGCCAACAGGCACAACCTGTACATGACCATAACCCGCTATATCGACAGGGGCATTCTTTTTCCTGTCTATAAAGGGCTGTATGCGACCGTTCCTATAGCCTCTCTCGACCCACTGGAACTTGGCACGGCGATTATTCATCGCTACACCTACCTGACAACAGAATCAGTGCTATGGCAGGCTGGAATCATCTCTCAGAGGATATTTGATTACACTTTTGTGGCTGACCGGTCGAAACGGGTATCAGTTGGAGAATGGTCTTTCCGGTTCCGCAAACTCAAAGACGATTACCTCTACCATCCTGCCGGTATTTTGAACAAGAATGGGATTTTCATCGCCTCGACTGAACGAGCTGTGGCGGATATGCTTTATTTCAATCCCAAGTATCACTTTGACATACAGGGAGGCATCGATTTTGATAAAGTCAGGTCCATACAAAAAGAAATCGGTTATCCATGCTAGACCTGCGACCTGAAGATATTATCCACAAATCGTATCTCCACAGGCTACTGATGGAGATCGTCGACCAGCCGCGGATGGCTCAGACCCTGGCCTTAAAGGGCGGCACCTGCGCCGCCATGCTGGGCTATCTGGACCGTTTCTCAGTGGACCTTGATTTCGATATCCTGAAAGACGCCGACGAAGCTACGCTGCGCAAGACATTTCACCAGGGTTTCAGCAAGCTGGGCTTTAGCGTAAAGCTGGAATTTGACACGACCCTCTTCTTTCAGCTGCGTTACCCGAGCAAGCCCGGCCAGAGGAGCACGATGAAAGTTAGCGCCAGCAGTCTCAGAGTTGCAGCCAATCGCTATAAAGCTCAGTACTTTCCGGAAATCGACCGCCTGATCAACAGCCAGACCATTGACACGATGTTTGCCAACAAACTGGTGGCCATCACGGATCGGTATGCCAAGAACAAAAGCATTGCCGGACGGGATATTTACGATATCCACCACTTTTTCATTCAAGGATATCCCTACAACCCGGCAGTGATCCAGGAAAGGACCGGTCTGGAAGTGGGGCAGTACTTCGAGCGGCTCATCGCCTTTATCAAACAGTACGTTACCCAGACGATCATCAATGAGGACTTAAACTCGCTCCTGCCTGTCAGGCAGTTCCAGCAGGTGAGAAAAATCTTGATCCCGGAAACATTAGCTATGCTTGACAGGGAAAAAGACAAACGAGCTTCCACATTCGACATAGACGGTCGCTGAAGGAGTGCAGGTATGCAGTACAAACTTTTAGGCAGGTCTGGTCTGCGGGTCTCGGAGCTGTGCCTGGGCACGATGACCTTCGGTGAAGACTGGGGCTGGGGCGCTTCCAAAGAGGACAGCCGGCGCATCTTCGAGCTTTTCGCCGAGGCTGGGGGCAATTTCATCGATACGGCGCCGAACTACACCAACGGCACCAGCGAGCGATTCGTGGGCGAGTTCATCGCCCAGGAGCGAGATTACTTCGTCGTGGCGACCAAGTACACCTTGCGGCGCCCGGGGACAAGCTCCAAAGATCTTAACGCGGGCGGCAACCACCTGAAAAACATGCGCCTTTCGGTCGAATCCAGCCTGAAACGTTTGGGCAGCGAGTATATCGACCTGCTGTACCTGCACGTGTGGGACTACACCACCCCGGTGGAAGAGCTGCTGCGCGGGCTGGACGACCTGGTGCGCAGCGGGAAGGTGCTGTATGTGGGCATCTCGGATACGCCGGCGTGGATCGCCTCGCAGGCCCAGGCGATTGCAGAGCTGCGCGGCTGGAGCCGCTTCGTGGCTTACCAGGGCGAATACAGCCTGCTGGAGCGGGGCATCGAGCGGGATGTGCTGCCCATGACGAAAGCGATGGGGATAAGCGCCCTGGCTTTTGGGATGCTGGGCGGCGGCGTGCTGACCGGCAAGTTCAACCAGCCCGGCGGACCGGGGGAGAAGACGCGCGCGAGCAAGGCCGCCGACGAAGAAATAGCGGCTGCGCAGGTGATCCTGCAGGTGGCAGGGGAGAGCGGCTGCACGCCTTCCCAGGCTGCCATCAGCTGGGTGCGGCAGGCTTCAGCCCACATCATCCCCATCCTGGGGGCGCGGCGGGTGCCCCAGATAGAGGACAACCTGGGGGTGCTGGGGGTGCGCCTGAGTGAAGAGCAGCTTAAGCGCCTGTCGGCGGTCAAGCCGCCCGATCCCGGCTTCCCGCACAGCTTCTGGAACGATTTCGTGCGCCGCGACCTGATCTTCGGGGAGAGGGTGGACGACCTGCTGGATCTGAAAAAATAGCCGCCAGCGTCAGAGCAGATCTTTTGCGTATAGAGCGTGCTTCTTGTAGAAATCGACTCCCAGGGAGCGCAGCTCGCGCAGCATGGGGTCGTTTTCACTGCCGATCTGCACCAGGTCGACATGGGTGAAACCATGCTGGAGGATGCTCTTGTGCATCTCGCTGAAGAGCAGGGCCGTGCCCCCGGCGCCGCGGTGCTCCTTGACGATACCCATACCGTTGATGTTCACCCACGCCGTGCGGCGCGTCTCGCGCAGCAAGTCGATCCAGCCAAATGGGAGCAGCCGCCCGCGCCCGCGCTGCAAGGCAGCCGAGATATCGGGATAAGCGAATAAGAAGCCGACGATCTGCTCGTCCTTCTTGATGACCTTGAGCAGCGTTGGGTCGGCAAAGCGCAGCATCTGGTCGGCGATGGCCTGGACGTCTGCGTCAGAAACGGGGTAGTTGCCCGTGGTGCCCTCGAGGCTGCGGTTGTACAGTCTTTTGAGCTGCGGGACCAGCTGGCGCAGATCTGAGCGGCGCTGGAACTGCACCACCTGCAGACCGCGCCGATCCTGCACCAGGCGGGCGACCTCGTGGATGCGCTCAGGGAAGGCTGTATCCCGGGTCAGGTGAGCGGAGAGAATCTCCCCCGTACGGGTGAATCCCAGCCCCTCAAGCAGGCGGGGGTAGTATTCCAGGTTGTAAGGGATGCCCAGAGCGGGGCGATGCTCGAAGCCGCTCACCAACAGCCCCATGCCGTCTAGGGGGGAGAAGCCCTTTGGCCCGATCATGCGCTCCAGGCCCTGCTGGCGCGCCCAGGCGGCAGCGGAATCAAACAATCCCCGGGCAGCTTCTTCACTATCGGCGCACTCGAACAGGTAAAAGAAGGCGGTGCGCTCGTGGTTGTGCTCGTTGTAGGGACGGTGGTTCAAGACTGCCAGCCGTCCGAGCGGCTTTCCCGCATCGAGGGCCAGGTAGAAAGCCGCCTGTGAATGACGGAAGAAGGGGCTGCGTCCGCGGTCGAGCATGCGCCGCGCCTCCGACCCCAGCGGCGGCACCCACTGGGGCGTGTCCCGGTACAGGCGGGAAGGCAAATCCAGGAACGGCTTCACCTGGGAGGGTTTGGTGGTGTCTATCTCAATGGTTTCCAAGTCTGCGCTCGCCGGGAGATGTGGAATTGACTTTTGACCAGTTCGGAATTAAACTGAGACCGGGCATACAGGCTTCTTTTCGATTATATCCAGTTTCGGGCACAGCGGAGCAAACAAACGCCCCAGGACGGCGGACATGGACAACAGCCACTTCCTCTCCACCTTTGAGATCGACCGTTTTCTAAGCCATAACCCCGCGGCGCTGAGGGAAATCGCCCTGGAGCTGAGGAACCTGGTAGCGAGCGCGGCTCCGGATGCTTCAGAACGCGTCTCCTGGGGCGTGCTCAACTACTTCAACGCGGCGCGGGGCGGGCCGGTCAGGGGCGGCATCTGCCAGATTGAGGTGCTGGCGGACCATGTGCGCCTGTCCTTTATCCACGGCATCCACCTGGAAGATCCCGATGGCCTGCTGGAAGGCGACCGCCTGAGCAAGCGCTTTATCCGCATCGATTCTTACGACAGTGCTCCCTGGGAGGGCCTCAGGCGCCTGATCGAGGCAGCCGCCGCCTTCGACCCGGCAGCTTAGGGACCTTATTTAACGGTATACGCTAACAGTATACGCACGATCTCCGATCCCGATATCTCCGGTAAGAAATGAATTTACTCGACCAAAGCCCACTTTGGCTCATACCGTACATTCTGCTCATACTGCTGATGGTGCACGCCATGATGGAGTTCACCGTTAGCCTGCTTGCCAAGCGCCCGCCTGGCAAGACAAAGCCGGTCCCGGCGGGTGAGCTGCGCAAGCGCCTGCTGGCGCTGAACGAGGGGCAGGGATCCTACCCGCTGACCGAGGGAAGAGACTGCGACCTGGAAATAGCCTGGGAAACGGACGAGACATCCAGAGCAGGGCGCTACGCAATTGCCCGGAGCGGCGAGGCGAGCACCCTGCGCTTGCTGCTGGATGAGGTGCGACATGAAGTGCGCATGAACCAGGTTACCAGCTCTCACAATGTCTTCATCGGATGGGTTGGTTGGCTGCCGCGCCTGGAGCTGTACTTCGGCTTTGGAGCCGGCCCGCCGGGGCAGTTTTTGACCGCAGAGATCGACCAGGTCGTGTTGCGCAGTGGATGGTCGGTGCGCCCCGTGCTGTGGTGGTTCCAGGCTACCCACCGGGGATACCGCACCCTGGAAGCCATCACGCCTGCAGCATTGCGCAGGCTGCCGGGGCGCATCTTTTGGGGCATCGTCTACCCGCTGAGCTACGCACTGAGCATGCTCTACCTGGTGCTCGTCATGGGCCCGCTGGACAGCCGGCAGTGGGTATTAATAATCGCTATCTCGGCGGCGTGGTGGGGTATGTGGGGCTTCCTGGTCTGGCTGCTGCTCAGATTCCGGAGCGGGGCGGGTAGACGCAAGAGGGGCAGATAATGAAGAGCATGGGGAGCAGGGAGATCTAGAGCTATGCTGGCGCTGGTTGGCAGCGGTGAATACCTGCCGCCCATGGAGGCGGTCGACCGTGAGCTGATAGCCCGCCTTGGGCAGCCGCCAAGGGTAGTCTGCCTGCCCACGGCTGCCGGCGAGGAAGGCCCGCAGCGGATCGATTACTGGTCGCGGCTGGGCGTCGAGTACTTCACGCGCCTGGGAGCGCAGGTGCAAGCTCTGCCGGTGATCGACCGGGTCAGCGCCAACGATCCCGCCCTGGCTGAGGCAGCATCAAAAGCCAACTTCGTCTATCTATCGGGAGGCAATCCGTTCTACCTGCAGCGCACCCTGGCGGACAGCCGGGTGTGGGAGGCGATTACGGCTTGCCTGGAAAGGGGCGGGCTGCTGGCAGGCTGCAGCGCCGGGGCAATGGTGCTAGGGGAGAGGATACTCGGCCTGCCGGGCGGGAGGCCGGGCTTCAACTTCCTGCCGGAGGCGGTCATCATGCCGCACTTTGATGAAATACCCGGGCTGCTGGGAAGTGCCGCTCGCCTGCTGAGCACGGCAAAGCTGACCATCCTGGGGATCGAGGGCAACACCGCCCTGGTGAAAGACGGGGGGCAGTACGAAGTGCTCGGCAGCGGCGGGGTGACGGTGTGGAACAAGGCGGGCAAGATCCGCTACACGAAGGGACCGCTGCCGGATTGGGGCAGGGATTGAGATTGACTTAAGTTTGCCGCCGGGCGAGCCAGATCACGAGTCCGGCGTGATTACGCGCCCATCTTTGACCACGTGCAGAGGTGCCGCGTGCGACCAGATGGCTTCCCAGACGCTCCCGGCGTCCAGCACCACCAGGTTAGCGGGGTGGCCTTCCTGGAGGGCGAAATCCGGGATGCCCAGCGCCTCCGCGGCGCGGGTGGTGATGAGATCGTAGAGCATCTCCATATCCTGAAAGCCCGTCATCCACAGCAGGTGAGCCGCCAGGAAAGCCACCTCCAGCATATTGTTGCGCCCGAAAGGATAGTAGGCGTCGGCGATATCATCCTGCCCGAGGGCTATCCGCACGCCAGCGTTGTAGAGATCGCGCACCCGGGCGTGCAGCGGACCGGTATGTGGGTCGCTGACGATGCCGATTTGGGCCTGCTTGAGCAGCGCCTCGACCTTGCGGTAGTAAGGCTCCGGGTAGAGCGCCATGGCACGCGCATGCTGGGCGGTGACGCGCCCCTGCCAGCCGGAATGGATGGTCTTAACCGCCAGCATCTCCAGGGTGCGCAGGCCCGGGTCGCCGGCGTCGTCAACCAGCATGGATATATCCTTATCATACTGCCGAGCGATGGCGAAGGCGATGTCGATGTGCGCCCGGGCGTCCTGTTCGGTGTACTCGATCCACGGGATGCCGCCGACCACGTCGGCGCCCAGCTCCATCGCCTGGCGGACGTACTCCTCGGCGCCCGGGTCCCTCACCAGGCCGTCCTGGGGAAAAGCCACCACCTGCAGGTCAACCTGGCCTTTGAACTCCTGGCGGGCGCGCAGCAGGGCCTTGACGCCCTCCAGTTTAGCTTTGGTGTCCGTGTCGGCGAAAGCGCGCATGTGGGTGTTGCCGTACTTGACCGCCAGCCCGAGCGCCCGGCGGACGTTCTCGATGATCCAGCGCTCGTCATAGTGCTCCTTGACCCGGGCAGCTTGCTCGATGGCGGTCATGGCCCCGCCCATCGCTCCGCCAGTATAGGAACCCAGGGCTTCATCGCCGACCATGCCGAGGGTATAGACTTTGCACAGGTGCAGGTGCCCGTTGACGAACGATTCGGTGACCAGCCTGCCGCCCGCATCGATGACCTGCGCCGCCTGGTCGCCGCGGCAGTCCCCGATCTTGAGCACCCGCCCATCCCGGACGCCTATATCAACCAGATCCCCTTGAGAAAAGCGGGTGCGGGTGCCCTTGATCAGCAAATCGTAATCCATAATAGCCTCCACGGCGGGATAGGATGCACTGATTTTAGCATCGTTGATGCTTAGCCAGATAGATATTTTATTGACACCAGTAGCTTGTCCACCTATAATGAGATGGGGGATAGATATTTAACGGTGCTTGTCACTTAATGCTAGGCCCGGTAGCAGGAAAGCTCTACGGAGCCTGGTCGATAATCAGCCGGTATTTGGTCCGTAGCGCGAGCAGGGCATTCGTATCCAGGCATGCTGTCAGGGAGGTGCAGAATGTCGAAATACCTATTGGCAGTTGTATGTGCTATGTTCTTTGTTCCGTTGATTGGGGGAGATGCAGCCTGGACGCCGCACATTGCTGAAAGCATTACATATCACCCCACCCATGTATCCCCGTCTTTGGGCGCTGTTTTCAATCTTAAAGATAATGGGATCTGGACCAGCAATGGGCCACCCGGCAGCTATTTAAATCTCCTGGCTATGGCTGCATCTGATCTGGATGTGCTCTATTTGGGAACCCTTGGGGGTGTGTATAAGAGCGTTGATGGCGGGGTTACCTGGTCCATGACAGCCACGAATGTGGAGGTGGCAGTAATCCAGGTAGCACCCGATGATCCGCTTACCGTATACGTTGGCACCATCGACGGTATCTATAAAACAGAGGATGGCGGAGACACGTGGCACCTGGCTGGGCTATCCGGCGCAGAGGTTAATGCGATCGCCATTGATCCAGATAATACTGGAAATGTTTTTGCTGGTACGGGGGATGCGTATTCGCAGTCTGATTTGGAGATTGTTGGGGTATTTAAGAGCGCCAATCGGGGCGAAGGTTGGGAGCAAGTGCTGTATCCTGATATTCTGGATGGCATTAAGATCGATTCGGTTGAAGCGCTGTTGATGGATACCAATGATTCCCAAACCATATATGCCGGAATCGTGACTACGGGTTCATCGAATGAACCTTATGGTGGTCTGCAGCGCAGCCGGAATGGCGGCGAGTCGTGGGAAAACCTGCAGGTATACGGTAACAATCATGTCGAAGCGTTGGCAATGACGCCTGGCAGTTACCAGCCCGCCACCCTTTATGCAGGCACCACTTTTTCAGAATATCGAAGTAGTACCGACCAGGGGGATAGCTGGGAGACCATCTATACCCCCCAATCACCTGATTACATCTACCTGAAGCCCCCGGTAGTAATTGACCCGAATGCCCCAACGCATATCTATATCACCAGCTACCAGGGCATCTATATGAGCCCGGATAGCGGCGTGAATTGGGCAAAATTTGCAGAAGAGAGCTTGCCTGCACATGCGACCAGCATTACCTTCGATCCGCGGGATAGCAAGATATTCGTCGGGCCAAACCAGGGAGGCGTCTATCGTTCGACCAGCGGCGGTGAAATCTGGGAAATATCCTACGCCACAAATACCCGTATCATGGACCTGGCGGTCGATCCGGTAAATTCCAGGGTAGCCTATGCCTCAATCTGGGGATACGCATTCAATGCCGCAAAAACCACAAATGGTGGAGGCTCCTGGGATGTCCTGGAAAATTCCAACACCCATCTGTCGGCTGTGGCGATCGATCCTCAAAATCCATCGACGATATACGCCGGCATCGGCTTCAATACAGATCACTATTTTAGAATTTACCGCAGCATAAATTCCGGAACCGATTGGACGGGTATTACCTTCCTGCATTGCAGCCCGGGGGAATGTAAAACCGGTGTCCCGGATATACTGATCAGCCCGGTGAATCCAGATCACCTGCTGGTGGCTGCCGAGGACCCAGATGGGATGCTAATTCGCAGCCGGGATGGAGCGGGTACATGGGATGAGCTTGGCAGCTCAACTACAGACCTTGCAATTGACCCAAACAACCCGGACATCGTTTACACGATCAGCTCGTTTTACACATCGAAATATATCTATCGATATAATGATGTATGGGGAGATAGTTGGAGCAAAATCGATATCACTCCGGAAGGAATTTCCTCCTTGATTTACGATATCGCTGTGGATAACAGCTCAAGGGTTTATGTTGCCTCCTACGATGGCTTGCGACGCTGGGATGGTTCCGGCTGGATGCAATTTACCAATCTACCTGCCGAGCACATCACTGCCATTGCCATCGACGATAACTCCAGCCCGGAGACTATCTATATAGGCACAATTGGGGAAGGGGTGTACTTAACTGCCGATGGTGGAGCGAACTGGAGTGCGTTTAACGAGGGGCTGCCAAATCTACCTATCGATGTGATGGAGGTAAGCAACAGCCAACCTAAAATCTTGTATGTGGGTACGCGATACGGGGGTGTTTGGACGAGAGAATTGGGGTCGACAGGACCCTCCATCAGGAGGATATACATACCCAGTCTCCTGTTCTCTGATTCGCCGTAGAAATTATGAGTACTTCGCAACCGGGTGAATTTCGGGCAGGCTTTATTTACCTCTACTACTCTTCAACATCCCATAGCTGGACTGCGCCAGATTGAGAGCTGGGGCTCAGGCTGCGACCATCGGTGGAGAAGACGAAGCCTGTCGGGCTGGAAGCTGGCTTTGTACTGTATAATCCCAGGTACTGATGTTCATAGATTGGTTGTATGGACTATTATCGGTGGAAGGAAGTGAACGGTGGCGAAAACGGACTCCAAACCATTCAGTCGAAGGGACTTTTTACGCATTGCCACAGCCGTGGGTGGAGCAGCTGCCCTGGCATCATTCTTGGAAGGATGCTCGAGAGCCGAGTTAGCTCAAGGGTCGCCGGTCTCTCCGACGAGCGCACGCGAAACTCCAATACACACCCAGGAAGGTACGCCGACAACTGCACCTGCTCAGGAGGCAATCATGCCAACTGATGCAAACCCTGCATCTTCAGCTACCCCAGGCGAGCCAATCGAGGCGGGAACAGCTAGGTTAGCTTTCGTCAAAACCAACGATCGGGCTGCTGGCGTGCGCAAAGCGATTGAATTGTTGGGGTTCAATCCGGCAGCGGGGAAGCGCATTTTTCTGAAGCCGAATTTCAACAGCTCCGACCCTACGCCGGGCTCCACTCACCCGGAAGTTCTCGCTGCACTGGTAACGGCGCTCAAAGAGATGGGCGCAGCGAAGGTTACAGTTGGCGATCGCAGCGGGATGGGGAATACTCGCCAGGTCATGGAAAAACTGGGTATTTTCAGGCTGGCAGATGAATTGGGTTTCGAGGCGATTGTCTTTGACGAGCTGGGAGCTCAGGATTGGGTCATGATCCAGCCGCCAGGCATGCACTGGGAAAAGGGCTTCCCGTTTGCGCGCCCGTGTCTTGAAGCGGAAGCGCTCGTGCAGACGTGCTGCTTGAAAACCCACCGCTACGGCGGGCATTTCACCATGTCGCTCAAGAATTCCGTGGGCATGGTTGCAAAGCACTATCCGCCAGAGGATTATGATTACATGCAGGAGCTGCATTCGTCCTCTCACCAGCGCAGGATGATCGCCGAGATCAACGCGGCCTACACACCGGCGCTGGTCGTCGTGGACGCGGTCGAAGCGTTTGTTTCCGGCGGACCCGACAACGGTGAGCGCGTTTCCCCCCAGGTGATTGTAGCCGGTATAGATCGGATCGCCCTCGATGCGGTTGGCATTGCTCTGCTGCGCTACTATGGCTGCAAGACAGAGGCTGGCAGGGGCAAGATATTTGATCAAGAGCAAATCGCCAGAGCCGTTGACCTGCGATTGGGGGTAGATAGCCCGGAGAAGATTGAATTCTTAACCGCAGATGCGGACAGCACTGCATACGCCGAAACGATCAGGGAGATTTTGCTGGCGGGGTGATTACAGCCCGGGTCAGCCTTTCTTTCAGGCTGCTGCGCTCCCGGTAAGCGGAAGTTATTAAAATTCGACGCCGAGCAGGCTGGCAATGACACCGATCTCCCCTACGTGCTGGTACGGGTGGGTGAGGCCGAAGTTCATCAGGCACTTGCCCTTCGTCCAGCCGAGGTAATTCTCGAACAGCCCGGCGGCGCCGGCATGCGCCAGACCTTCATCGAAGAGGACCATGCGCAGACGCCCCGCCTCGAGAACCGCGTCCAGGCTATCCAGGGTTACCTGGTCGATGATCTCCAGCGTGCGCGCCCGGACGGCATCGGCGTAGCCGTGCAAAGCCTGAAGCTCAACGCGCTGGCTCAGGTCGTCTACTTCAGCGAAGCTCATCTCAGAGCCATTGTGCCGCCAGGGGAGGTGCATGCGCTCCATCCACCCGCCTTCGTCGAGCACCTGTGGTCGATCGACGACAAAGCGGTTCAGACCGGCGTCTTCCACCCGGGTGAGGTGCCATAAATTCCAGACGATCGAGTTGACGCGTGGGTGTGGGCGCTGGCGCATCAGGTCGTCGGGCACAAGCTCCCAGACTCCGCCGAGCCAGAAATCGTACAGTACGTCATAGCGCTGCAGGAACAGCTGCTGAATATCCATATTTACATCTCCTTTGATTCAGACAGAACTTACGCAGTTGGCGGATGGGTGGGGGTGTGCCTTCGACGGCAGCTGACTGCTCGCCTAGTATTCCGTCAAAGGTCATTCGATTATTTGACCGTTCCACTGACGGAACACTTTAAGCTTTGTCAAGGCTGCCAGGCGTTCGTTTTCAAATGCTGGATTGAGCCTTGACAAAGCACTAGATTGTAAGATGAAGTAGAATATCACAAATCCGAGGAGAATGGTATGTCAAAAATATTCACTCGAACTTATCGTGCTCGTTATTCCGATATAAACGCCAATGAACAGTTGGCTCCAGCCGATTTCGCCCGCTATATTGTTGATACCGCCTATGATTGGGCTGAAATCCTGGGCCTAGGGGTTAAGGTTTCAGAAGAACTTGGCCTGTATTGGATCGTCCGGGAGACAGAGATTCAATTTTTTGAATCCCTGCACTTCATGGAAGAATTTGACTTCACAATCTGGATGGTAGAGTGGAAACGCGTCCGGGGAACACGCGCCTTTGTTGTGAAACATAAAAGTAATGGCGTTACGATTGCTCAAGGTGTCCAACAAATAGCCTGCATGGACAGCAACACACAGCGACCCACCAGCCCGCCTGAGGATCTCATCAATAACTTCCGGGTGGATGCGCCGCAAGAGGTACCTTCGCAGCGCTTTCCCAGAATACCTGCCTTGGCTGAAAAATCTCTCACCTTTCAGCTTAAGGTAGCCTGGCAAGATGTGGATACATTCGATATGGTCAATAATGCTGTCTATATTGCCTATGCAGAAGAAGCGGTTACGCAATTGTTTGCAACGGCCGGATGGTCACCTATGGAGCTAAAAACCCACAGATTGGCGAGGGTGATACGCCGGCTGCATATCCAGTATCAGACGCCGGCTGTGTGGGGGGATACGCTCAATCTGACTGTCTTTTCGCTCCAGCTGGATGCTATGAGAGGTTCTCTTTATGTCGATATGCGGCGCGCCACAGATAGAGCAGCCATCGCGAGCTGTATCCTGGATTGGGGTTTAATCGACCGCGGGAGTGGAGAAGTGCATGCATTGCCTGAGTCGCTGGCGAGCGCGCTCATGAACACGATAATTAATGATTGATTTTATCCAAAAAGCCGACTCCATTAGAGCTGCACATCAACAGCAATTGCAGGTTGTGAAATGCGATGGGGAGATATCCTCTCATCTAGATCATGGCGACCAATAAGCCAGGAAATCGTTGGTGCTATTGTCGGTTAAATTCTTTACACCAGAGCCATCGATCTTCATAATATAGATATCATCATCTCCGTCTCTGGCAGAGGCAAAGACCACCCACTCTCCATCAGGGGACCAGCTTGCTGAAGCATCTGTGGCTGGGTTGTCCGTCAGCTTGGACTCTACCCGGTCAGCGATTGTTATCGTATACAGCTCGATATTTCCATCCCTGTCAGAGTGAAAGATTATCGTTGATCCATCCGGCGACCACCTCGGAAACCGGTCAGCATAGGTGTTTTCCGTGAGCTGCTGCAGGCCCGATCCATCCGGTTGCATGAGGTAAATTTCCCAATCCCCATCCCTTGAGGACATAAAGGCAATCTGTCCGCCATCGGGCGACCAAGAGGGGTTTTGGCTGTCGCCCAAGTCATTCGTGAGCTGAGTCAGCACCTTGCTAGACATGTCCAACAGGTAAATTTCTGCATCTTCACTAACTGAGGAGAGAGAATGCCGGTTGGAGTTAAACGCAATGAGATCCCCTTGGGGAGACATGTCAGCATAGTAATCTCTCAAATTACCTTCTGCGCCAGCTTCATCCGTAGATTGAGGAGCGGGAGACAATTTCTGAACATCCGAGCCGTCAACATCCATGATAAATATTTCACTTTTGTTGCCGCCTCCCGTCTCATCTCCCCGGGTAAAGATAATTTGATCCCCGCTGGCTGACCAGTTGGGGAAATAAGGCGAGATCAATGGGTCGCTGTTATTGGTTATGTTAATCTGATTTGACCCGTCTGAATCCATAACAAAGATATTGCTAATGATTTTATCTCCACTCGGGTCCTCATTCACAAAGACGATCTTCCCCATGCCGCTGCCGATGGGAGTGGGCGTAGGGGTTGGTGTATGAGTCGGTATAGGTGTATGCGTAGGCTCATATGGTACCAGCGGCAGAAGGACGGCAATCCAGGTGGGCGTCGCAGTCGGGGCGTTTAGGGGGATAACCGTTGAGGTGGGAGCGCCTATAATCCACGCTTCATCATCGATGATTCGTGTCACTATCGAAGGGGTGTCAGAGGGACTTTCAGTATTCGGGATTACCGGCGCGCTGGCAAAGGGCAACAAGGGCGAAGATATAGGCAGCCATCCAAGCCTACCTGCAACGATAATCCCGCCTGCACACAGCAAACAGGATAACAATAGCCCCAGCACCCCAACGCCAATCTTATTTGAGCGGCTCATCTGTAATTCCTCCCGCCAACCCATTGAACTACGGGTAGGCCACGCCGCTAAAAGCGGTCATCCGATCTTGTAAAGCGGGCTCTGCCTCTGGCTTGCTCCAGCCAGCCGATCCGGACCTCAGCGCGTTCGTCGAACTCCGGCACGTACGGCTTGATATCCAGGAGAGGCGTCCCATCCAGGACGTCCAGCTGATCTACGTATAAGACATTCCCTTCGATCTTTCGCAGTGGAACGACTGAGAGGCCGATTGGATTAGGCCGCACCGGCGCTCGCGTGGCGAAGACGCCGCGCGGCTCCGAATCCAGGAAGGGCAGGACCGTCAGCTGCATCCGGCTGACTTTATGAAGATAGTAAAGCAAGATGATATGCGAGAATCCCTCCAGGTCTTTCAAACCGGCAAAGAAATCCGGGTAGACCTCGACCGTACCGGGCGCGCTGGCCTCCCCGCCAGGCTGGATGGGCATATCAGCCAGGTTGTTGAAGGGGCTGTGTATGATGCCTATCGGGTGGACCGTAATCTCCATGAGAACCTTTCCGTTTCGTTGTTGCTGGCAAGCATCCTTGAAGATCAAGGACAATTCATTCTAATTCATTTTGTTGGCGGAAAAACCTTCTTCTCCAACCGGCAAACCGGGCTGCCTGGCTCCACACAGACTTCGAGCGGGTCAAATCAGGTGGGATTACTGGGCATGTAAGTGGCAGGTATCGTTCATCGATACCATTGTGAAGTCGCCGTCTTCAGCTTCGAATATGTTGATGGCGCAGGTGTCTTGCTTGATCCGCCAGAAGCGCTCGTTGCCCAGGCCTAACACTCCTAGCAGGATGATGCGGTTGATCACCGTGTGGCCCACCAGGACGATCGTATCCTCTGGGTGCCGGTCGACAAGCTCGCTCACCATCTGCATGGCGCGTGTGCGCAGCTCGTCCAGGGTTTCTCCACCTGGGATTTGCGCCAGATGAGGCCGGTTGTACCAGGCATCGATCTCCTCCAGCCAGCGCTGGCGGGCTTCTTCTGGCGTCAGCCCCTGCCACTCGCCATAATCGATATCGGCCAGACCCGAATGCAGCTGAACCTGCAGACCGCAATGTTTTGCGATCGCTTCGGCAGTTTTTACCGAACGTGATAGAGGGCTGGTGTACATGGCGACTGGCTGCCATTCACTGGACACACGCCGCCCGGTGGCTTCCGCTTGAGCCAAACCGGTTTCGTTCAGTGGCACATCAGCACGCCCACGAAAGCGTTCAACCCGGTTCCATTCTGTTTGACCATGGCGGACGAGGATAAATCGAGTCATAAGTGTGCTCCTGTTTTGAAATATTTTCCAGAGTCGCTTGACACTATAATCGCCGAATAAAAAGCTCCTACCCGGAGTTTTAGGTAGAAGCTTTCAGACAAGGGTAAGTTTTCACACACAGGCGAGCATCATCGCTACATAACGTATTATAGACATCTATAAACGAATGTCAAGCTCTTTATCTCACGAAAGCCTTACGTCCAGCGTACGCAGCCGACTCGCCCAGGTCCTCTTCGATGCGCATGAGCTGGTTGTACTTCTCCACCCGCTCGCTGCGGCGATGTGCATCCATGCTGTCAACCTTCTTGCTCTACGGGTGTAGAGGGCTGCCAGGCGCGCCTTACCAGCAGAGTTACCGGCACCAACACCAGCACAACCAAGATACCCGTTTCCCCGGTCCACAGCCTTGCCGTGACTTCATGCGCCGACGGGGTAAACGCCCCATTGATGATGGCGTTCCATGCAGCGTGGGCCAGGATGCATGGCCAAATGCTGCCGGTCTCGAGTCTCATCCAACCAAAGATTGAACCAACCATCCCGGTGGCCAGCATGAGCATCACTCCCGAGAACAGCAGGGATGGTCCAGCCGCGTATACTCCTGCAAACACAACTGGCAGATGCCAGGCGCCCCAGATCAAGGCGGTAAGCAGTACGGGCTGCGGCAGGCGAGCATCGACCAGCCGCGGCAGCAGATAGCCGCGCCATCCGATCTCCTCGCCCGCAGCGGTGGGGAGTAGAAGCAGAATGCCAACCGTGGCGGCAAATACCAGGTTGAGACCGAACTGGGCAATAGCCGGACTGACACCGACCGGGAAAGGAGGTGGGGCGAACTGGGCAAGGTTGAAGAGGTAAGCAGCACCATACGCCAGTGCGCCGGTGATCAGTGGAAGCCCCAACGCTAGCAGGAATGCGCCTCCCATCCGCCTTCCACGCAGCCGGAAGGAAACATCGGCGAACCCTTCATGGCGCAGCAGGCGTGTGATAATGGAAGCGAGTGCTGGAGCAAGCATGAGGGGCAGAGAGGGTAGAGTCAGCGGGGCGTCCGGGAAAGTAATATAAAACCAATATCCGAACAGCGATAAGGGGACCATCAGCAGCGTGAAAACAAGCAGCCCTCCCCTCGCCTGGTGAATCTGCAAATGGCGGGCTGGAGTGGCATCAAAATAAGGAGTGCTGTTACTGGTGGACATTAAAATCCTCCCTTTTACGAATAGATTATCCGCGAATCATTAAGGTAGGTCTTGCGCAGTTTGTGGGTAGCCCCCCGATTACCCCTGAAGTGCATCCCTCTCAACAGGAATAACTAATCGTTATATCAACTTTGTGATTATAACAAATAAGATCATTATATGCCGAAATTCACGAGATCCGTGGTAAGCTATTCCCTCAGTGAGATCCCCCACGGAATAAAAAATCGACCAGTATATCCTTAAGAAGCTCCTATCAACAGGCTCAACCACCTATCCCCTACGAGCGGGCAGCAAACTCATGGCGCGTTCTGCCAGAGCGGTGATGGTCAGGCTCGGGTTGACACCAACGTTAGCCGGGATAGCCGAGCCGTCCACCACGTACAGACCGGGATAGCCAAAGACCTGGTGGCTGGTGTCGATTACCCCTCGTTCAGCGTTTGCCCCGATGGTGCAGCCGCCCAGGATATGAGCAGTGACCGACATGTTCATCAGGTTTTCGATGGACGAGTTATGCGGGATGCCGCCCGATACCCGGGCAAATGTGCGTGCAGCCAGGTTCGCTTCTCGGATGTAGACCGGCGCCCGCCCACCGCCAGCCATCTGGGATTGGAGACCGACCCCAAATCCGCTGAACGGGCCGCGCCCCCAGCTGAAGGCGATCTGGTTATCCAGATTCTGCATGGTTGAGATCAGGGTGACCCGCTTGTGCCAGTTGCCACGCACACGCAGCGAGGCCGTGGATTCCAATGGGTGCACGATGAACATGACCAACGTCTTGAGCGCCCGCCGCAAGGGTTTTATCCCATCCACAAGCGGACATGCGTAAAGCTTCATAAACCAGTAGCTGGGGGGAACGCGGTTCTGCGTGACATGGGTATATTCGTTGGCGTGAAAGTCGGATGAGATCGCTGGACCTTTGCTCAGGTCAATGGTTTCGTCCTTTGACAGAACCGCGGTGATGGCTTCGGAGTTGGTGCGCACGCGCTTGCCCAACATGGGTAAGAGATTACCCAATGCCCCGCTCTCACGGCTGCGGAACAGCAGCTCGAGCGTGCCGAGCACGCCCGCGGCCAGCACGACCCTGGGGGCCGTGAGGGGTGCATAGGTCTGGCTTTTATCCAGGGGGTGGACCATCTCCACTTGATATCCCCCGCCGATGGGGCGCACCAGCGCCGCCTTGTGCTGAGGGAAAATGAGCGCCCCCTTTTTCTCAGCCAGGT
>CAZGIX010000045.1:0-27806 GCA_964525785.1 uncultured Anaerolineaceae bacterium | reverse complement strand
GGGGCCCATCAGTAGCAGGCCCTCCGCCGCGGCATATTGCTTGAGCGCTATTTCGTCCTCCAACGAGACGTTATCGCTGAACAGCAGCACGTGCAGTCCGGCGTGCAGCGCGTCCCAGGCCTCATCCACCGCGTAGCGCCCGGCGACAGATATCACCGCCACGGTAGATGCAGGGTTGGCCTTCATTGCCCCGCGTAGCGTCTTAGGGCGGAATGCCCCGCCTTCTTGTGTCGCCTGCTTCTTATGCAGCAGCTTCTCGGCTTCAGCCAGGGACCGGTCCAGTGCATCACTGGCAGCGCTGACTGCGATCACCAGATCGTTCGGTGAGGCAGCTTCGGCCTCACGTGTCAAAAGCCCGGCCTGCTTCAAGATGCCTTTATTGGCTTCTGTCGCCATGACCACGGCGGCGTCGGTGACACCGGGCATGTGTGCCAGCTCGCGGGCTACCAGCATCAAGCTGACCGAGTCGTGATACTCACTTGTCTTGATTAATGTTTTGACAGGCAAAGTGGCTCGCTCCTCCAGCTAAAAGATTAAAACGCGGAGTTATCAAAGGAATCGAAGTGATCAAAGAATTGTTTTTATAATCTTCGATAACTTCGATCCCTTTGGTTCCTTTGTGTTTCAGTCTTTACTCCACAATCCCGGCGTCCTGCATCGCCAGATATACCTTTTCCGAGGTAAACGGCGGCGCGCCGACGCGAATACCGATGGCATCGTAGATGGCGTTGGCGATCGCCGGGATGGTCGGCACCATGGCGTGCTCGCCGATGCCGCGCGCTCCCCACGGGCCATCGTCCTGTGCCACCTCGACGATGATCGCCTGGATGTCGCGCGGGGCATCCGTGCTGGTGGCGATGCGGTAATCCACGAAGCTGGGGTTCTTCAGGTAGCCATCTTCCAGCATCAGGCTTTCGAACAGGGCGGTGCTCAGCCCCTGGACAAAGCCGCCTTCCATCTGGGCTTTGACCATATCAGGGTTGATGGCTTTGCCGACATCGAAAGCCGCCACCCCGCGCAGCACCTCCACCTTGCCGGTGATGGTGTCCACCTCGATCTCCACAGCCTGGGCGCCCACGGTGTAGTGAACCACGGCGCGCGGTCCCTGGCCGGTCTCGGCGTCCAACCCGGTGACATAGGTGGGCATAAAGTTGCCCCGCCCCAGCACCGGCCCGCCGACCCAGCCCTTGTTATCCGGCAGCGGGATGCCGTAGATGACGATGTTCTTGAGCGAAATGGCTTCCTCGGATTTGTACGAGATCACCTTGCCATCGATGATATCCAGGTCTTCCGGATCTTCGTTCCAGGCCTGGGCGACCATCTCCAGGATTTGCTGGCGAGCATCCCGTGCCGCAGCGGCGACGGCATTGCCCATGCTCCAGGTCAGGCGGCTGGCGACGGTCTGCCACTCGTAGGGGCTGGAATTGGTGTCCACCGGGGTGGCCACCCGCACCCAATCGGCCGGCACGCCCAGGGCGGCGGCGGCCATCTGGGCGGCGACGGTGAACGAGCCCTGGCCGATCTCCTGACCGCCCACGCTGACCGTGACCGTGCCATCTTCCGCCAGGGCTACCCTGGCGCTGGAGCCGGCGTTGGGCGGCATGGCCGGCGCCTTCCACATGATGGCGATGCCTTTGCCGCGTTTCTTGTGCGGGGCGCTGGGCGGGTCCTTGCGGCCCCAGTTGATCGCCCGGGCCGCTTTGACCAGGCACTCGCTCAGCCCGGTGGGGTGCATCACCATGCCGGTGACCAGGATATCCCCGCCTTTGATGCAGTTGAGCAGGCGAAACTCGACCTTATCCATACCGATTTCTGCGGCCAGCTCGTCGATGCACTGCTCCAGCCCGGCGTGCATCTCGGGCATGCCGAAGCCGCGCATCGGCCCGCCTACCGGGTGGTTGGTGTAGACGCAGTAGCTGTCGGTCTTTACATTCGGCACAAAGTAAGGTCCGGTGCAGCTGTAGCCCGCCGCGCGGGTCATGTTGACGCCGTATTCGGTGTACGCCCCGCCGTCCCAGTAGTAGCGGTTTTCCATCGCCAGCAGCTTGCCGTCTTTGTCGCAGCCCATCTTGAAATGGGTGACTGCTCCCTGGCGGACGAAGGTGGTGTAGAACTCTTCCTCGCGCGTTAGGCGCAGCTTGACCGGGCGACCTTTGACTTTCATGGCGATTGCCACCGCCAGTGCTTCCATGCTGACGCCAGCTTTAGAGCCGAAACCGCCGCCAACATACGGCGCCACCACCTGGACATCGGATTGCGAGATCCCCAGGGCTTTGGCGATCAGGTTGCGTTGGGCGAAGGGCGATTGCGAGCTGCCCCACAGCGTGACCTTGCCGTTCTCTTCGACCCGTGCCACAGCCACGTGCGGCTCGATCGGCACATGCTGCACGTGCGGGATGCGGTATACACGCTCGACAACCGCCGCACACTGCGACCAGGCAGCCTCTATGTCGCCTTTGCGGATGCGGAAATGGTTCGATATATTGGTGCCCGGTTCAGGGAAGATGAAGTTTACTGCTTCATACTTATCCATGTTTGGATGCAGCAGAGCCGCCTCCGGGCTGGCGCCGAACTCGGGGTCAAACACTCCGGGCAGCTCTTCGTATTCGACTTCGATCAAATCCAGGGCTTCTTCGGCTATCTGCTCGCTGACCGCCGCCACTCCAGCCACTGGGTCGCCCACATAGCGGACGCGATCCCGGCAGAAGATATGCCGGTCCTGGATGTACAGGCCCAGGTATCCGGTATATTCCTCTCCGGTTACTACGGCTTTGACGCCTGGCAGGGCGCTCGCTTTGCTGGTGTCGATGCGTTTGATGATCGCATGCGGTAATGGACTGCGTTTAATGCGGGCGTACAGCAGCCCGGGACCGAACTGCAGGTCGTCGGCAAACTTAGCTGAGCCGATCACTTTTTCATGCGCATCGATGCGCGTGACGCTGTCTCCAATTGGGTGGGGAATATTCCTTGTACCGGCTTGAGTAACCATTAATACCTCCTCTTCAGGCAGCCATTGCTCGCTGGCGTGCAGCGGCATCCTGGACTGCATCTACAATGCGCAGATAGCCTGTACAGCGGCACAGGTTGCCAACCAGCGCTTCGCGAACATCGTCTTCGGTCGGATCGGGGTTGCGGTCCAGCAGGGCGCGCGATGAGATGAGTATTCCAGGGGTGCAGAATCCGCATTGGACGCCGCCATGATCGATGATGGTCTGCTGCACTGGATCGAGCACCCCGTCCTTCGCCAGACCTTCAACGGTAACCACCTCCGCTGCCTGGCATTCGACTGCCAGCACCATGCAGCTGTTGATCGGCTCGCCATTAAGCAGGACCGTGCAGGATCCGCATTCCCCGGCGTTGCATCCGTTCTTGGTTCCGGTCAGCGCCAGCTTATCTCGCAGCATTTGTAGCAGGGTCATCTGAGATGGGACATCCACCTGTTCAGTTTCACCATTAACGGTCAGTGTGATGCGATGAGTTGTCATATATACCTCATATATATATTCTTTTTTTGTTTGATCCGCATGCCTGCGGCGATTGAATTTTAACCGGATAGGTTCCTATTGCGTCATGCGCTGCCAGATAATATTCAGCGCTTTCTCGGTCAGGTTGCGCACCATCGCCTTACGGTAGCGGGCGCTGCCGCGCACGTCATCGATCGGGTTGCAGGCCTCTTGCGCCAGCCGCCCCGCTTGTTTGAACGCCTGGGGACTGACCGGTGTGCCTGCCAGGTATTCCTGGGATTCGGCTGCCAGCAGCGGCACGGGGGCGACCGATGCCAGGGCAATGCGGAAGCGATACCCTGATGAGGCGCTGCTGTCCGGGTAGCCGAAGGCGGTTACGCCGACGATCGAGAGATCGCTCCATTTATTGCGCCCAAGCTTGATGTACGTGCCGGCGCTGCCCGATGGCGGCAGCGGCAGGTGCACCGCGGTGACGATGTCTCCCGGCCCCAAGATATTCTTGCCTGGGCCAAGAAAGAATGTGGTAATCGGCGCTTCCCGGTAGCCGTCCAGTCCGTGGATTTTCAGGACGGCTCCCAGGACCATACACGCTCCGATCGTATCGCCTGCTGGCGATGCATTGCAGATATTGCCGGCAATCGTGGCTCGGGTGCGCAGCTGGTAAGAAGCCACCGAGCGGCAGGCCTCCGCCAGCACCGGGTAGCATTCGTGCACTGCTGGGGAGGCAATCACCCGGTTCATATTCACTCCCGCTCCGATCGTCAGACCGTCAGCCGGATCGAAGTGTAGCTCGGCGGTACCGTCCAGCATCTTGACATCTACCAGGTATTTTTCGTGCCAGAAACCATCGCGCATGCGCACGAAAATGTCCGTGCCGCCCAGGAGCGGACGCGCCTCTCTAGGGTGCTCGGCTAAGAACCGGCTGGCCTCCATCAAGGTTGCCGGCCGGATATAGTCAAATTCAGGCAGTTCAGGGTGAGCGTTGATTGTCATATTCCATACCTGTGTTAATAGGAACTCATTGAAAAAGTGAGACGATTTGAGCCTTCTTTTTTCGGTTGATTGCTACATACCAATAGTTTTGATGTAGCAACTGTGGGCCGCGGTGATCAATGGAGGTTAATTTTACCAGCCCACGGGGTACGTGCAGCCAATTGATTTGGGGAATTTGAAAAACGGAGTCTGGCTCTACCCGGATTTTGGATGTTAGCCAGACTCCGTTCCAACTCACGATGAACAAATGGCTAGAAGTTGATATTTTCCCGTTCTTCAACACCGAACATGCGCGGCGGCAGTACTAGGAAGAGCAAGTTTAGAAGAATTCCTACGAGCGCCGCGAAGACGATGGCCGGGATACCGGACGGGAAGATAACCGGAATTGGGAAGGGGTACAATCCATTCTCTAGACCGATTGCCCCGCCGATGCCGGTGACCAGGATGATGGCGCCGACTGCCAGCTGCCGCGGCTCGAACAGGTTGACCTTCTCCGATTGGATCAGCGCAATACCTTGCATGCCGATCACACCGAACAGGTAGATCGAGAGGCCGCCGATCACAGCCACAGGCAGTGTGTTGACCACGGCTGCCAGCTTTCCGATGAACCCGAGCAGGATGGCAAACACCCCGGCAGTCATCAAGACAGGCACAGAGTAGCAGCGGGTAATCGCCATCAGGCTATTGTTCTCACCGTAGTTGGTCCCCGCGCATCCACCCAGCAAGCCCACGACAATGTCATCGCTGCCGTCGGACACCAGGTTCAGCCCGATCAGCCGCTTGATCTCCAGCGGCTCGCGTCCCAGCTCTTTCGCCAGTTGGTCGATATACAGGCTCATCTGGTAAAGGTGCGCCGTGCTCTCGGGGATGGTGGCGATGGCGATTAGGGCGATGCCGGTGATCGCAGCCCAGGCGTTCGGATCGCCAAATGCTGGGAAG
This sequence comes from uncultured Anaerolineaceae bacterium, assembly GCA_964525785.1. Classification (GTDB taxonomy): domain Bacteria; phylum Chloroflexota; class Anaerolineae; order Anaerolineales; family UBA4823; genus JAQBDA01. The sequence continues at coordinate 22,410 of CAZGIX010000045.1, read as the reverse complement.
GTGAACCTGGGCATCTGGATCCAATTAGCGTCGCCGATGATCCCAAAATTAACCAGACCGAATGGGATCGAGATCAGCCAGCCGACGATGGCACCCAGAAGAATGGGCAGCATCCCGATCAGCCCTTTGCCTTGCAGGTACACCGAGAAGGCCACTGTGACGATCAGCGTGATAAACGCAATGCCCCAGTTCGCGCTCGCTTCGCTCAGCGCCGTCCCTGCCAGCGCGATACCGATCACGATTGCCACGCTGCCGGTGATTACTGGTGGCAGGACCTTGTCCAGCGCCTCCTTGCCGACGCGCATAATCAGCAGGCCGACCAGGATCTCCAGGATGCCGGTGCCGATGATACCGACCTGGACAATCTTCACACCCTCTGGGCAGTAAGTGGTCGCCGGATCGTTGAAGCAGTCGGAGGCGTACAGCAGCATGGTTGTGATCACTACGGTGATATAGCTGAAGCTGGAACCGTAGTAGAGCGGGATGCGCCTTCCCGAAACAAGCAGGGCGATGATCGTGCCGATGCCGCTGGCGGTCAGGGTTACCCCAACGTCAAACTTGGTCAGGATAGCGACCAGCACGGTGGCAGGGAACATGGTCAGCACTTGCTGGAATCCCAGGCTGAGCATCGCACCCCACGGAGGGCTATCTGGTGGCAAATAGCCCATAATTTTCGGTTTAGTTGCGGTGGTCATAGCTCTTCACATTCTCCTTGGAACTTAAGAAATGAGACGGGTTGGGGGATAGAATGCTGTCGTGTATAGAAAAATCTTCACCTCCTTTGGCTCTAACCCGGTCGGTGATTACCCTCAAATGATAAGTTTATTACGAACCATGATTTGGATCTGCAATGGGTGTAGCTCATCCGGGTGGGAGGCATCAATACATTGCTCAGACTGCTGAAAATGGCCTGACACGATCTGCCAGGCGAACCGGGTTGCTATCTTTATATAACACCGAGATTGTGAATAAGTCACATTTTTAGCGCGAAATAATGCTCTACGGAGTGACGCACTTCAGGGGTATTCGGGGGACACCCCCATCCACCCTCCAACTGCGTAAGTCCTGGCTCTTTTATTATTGTTGTTCTTGCCTTACAATTCAAGGTGTAGATGTCATCTTCTGCGGGTGATATTTGTCAAGCTGGCGCAATTGTTGAGGTTAGCGCCGGTCGAATATGAACATTATCCTTAACCGGGCGAGGGATGTTGAATATCGCGATGAATATCGATACAGGCGTGATTGTTGTTATTGCTGCTGTGCTGATTTTTTACCTGCGTTTGATTATCATCCAGCGGCAGAGGGTGAAACAGGTTTCCCCGAAATTTCAGGCATCGGGAAAGAATAAAGGCAAAGCCAAGAAAAGGCCGCCTGAGCCACTGCCGCAGTATTCAGTATTGAGCCGCAATCCTCGGGACAGGCTCATCGCCATTGCGGGACTGTTTCTGATCGTACTTGGCTTGTTGCTGACCCTGAAGATCATTCCCTTGCCAACCTGGCAGCCGTACTGGTGGATCCCCACTGCCATCGGCATTATTGCCTTCAGTTGGGGCTTCAAGTTGTAGGCAATTATGGCCAAACAAATCGTTTGCCCCGCTTGTGGTCAGGCAGACCAGGTTGAAAAAGTCAGCACACTGTATTTACTGGGTATTGGCCTGAAACCGCCGCTCTCCACCGGAGAGGCAGCCCCAGCCGTCGATACGACTGGCATTAGCTTTGCTTCTCGCGATCTCAGCCGCAAACTGGCCCCGCCTGCAACCAGCAAGCAGGCGCCTACTCGCCCGCTTCACCCGGATATGGTAGTGCTCACCTTCAGCCTGATCATGCCGGTTCTTCTCTATGGCGTCTACACCAGCCAGACTGTGTTGCTGCTGCCGTTGCTGGTTGTCCTGGCGATCGCCTATGGTCTGTATTTCTGGAAGCGCATATCGATCCTCGCCAAATATGAGCGCCTGCAGGCTGAGCGACAGGCAAAAGAAGAGCGCATCCAGCGCGGCGTCGGGCGCTGGATGAAGTTGTATTACTGTGCTCGCGATGACGGGATTTTCGAGCCTGGCAGTGACGAGCTGATCCCGGTCGATTTTCTGCCGGGCTATTTGGTTTCGGAATGATACCCCCCGTAGAGATTTCGGTCGCCGATATTGGATTAATTGCACACAGGGAGCTGTCAAAAGAGCCGACCGGACGAACAATGGTCGGCACTTCGCGCGGGCAGTTTTTGATGCTCGCCTCAGGGTGGGTGGTTTACCTCTCCCCCGAAAAATACCGCGGTCCGCTGACGCTCAATATTCCTGAATATCCTGTGCACATACGGCAGCTTCTGAGCGGTGCCGAGGTCAGGATTTCCAAAGGCAGCCTCCATTTCCCCGTCGATGGGCTGTGGGTGTGCACTGACCAGGCTCGCCTGTGGCAGCCATCGCCGCCAATCGGTGCTGTGCTTGCTACGGATCAACGCCGGGAGATCCTGGGCCAGGTGGAGCACCTGGCAATTGCCAACCAGTCGCGCCCTGGCGTGCAGTCTATCCTGCTGCAATCTGGTGGACGCCAGCTAGCAGGACTGTCAGGAGATGTTTCTCCATCTATTCTTGAAAGCCTGACACTTGCCTACCGGGAGCGCCGGCTCGATAGGATCGTGGAGCACAGCCAGGCCCTGCTTGGTCTGGGACCCGGCCTGACTCCCTCCGGCGATGATCTGCTCGCTGGCATGCTCCTATCCCTCAACCGCTGGGGGCACATCCTCGCTCCTGGTTTAGACATCCCCGCCATTAACCGGGAAATAGTTCCCCTCGCGTACCGTAAAACCACTACCCTAGGGGCCAATCTGATCGATTGCGCCTCTCAAGGGCAGGCCAACGAGCGCCTGATCCTGGCCCTGGATGGCATCATGACCGGCGAGCCGGGTGCTGAGAGATGTGCCGCCCTGCTGGCTGGATGGGGGAGCTCCTCGGGAGTCGATGCCCTGGCGGGAATGTCCCTGGTCACCGCATCTTCCGGTTAATTTGACGGACACCTCTTCAGATATGTCACTGCTCCAGCCCAAATCTCTCCAGTTCTTCAGGTGTAAACTCCCGCACTGCACAGCACTGCTGGGCGTATTCAACCAGGTCATCCAGGTCCGGCCAGACCCGCCAGATGCGGGTCACGTCCTCGATTGGATTGGTGGTCAGCAGGTATTTTCCATCTGGCGACCACTGTGCTGAGGTGATGATGGCATCCATGGGAGTCAGCAGCTGGTACATCTCAGTCAGTGAGCTCACATCCCAGATGCGGACGGTATGGTCGCCGTACAAAAGCATCCCACCCGATCCAACAACGTATAGGCCGCTGGTCGAGGTCAGTCGCCGGTTGTCTGGGCTCCAGGAGATGTCGCTCACCGGCTCGGTGTGGCCCACCAGGGTCCCGACCGGGTGGCCGGTGGCTGCATCCCATAGCCGGATGAGAGCCCCATCCTGGCTGGCGATCCGGGTCCCATCCGGGTCCCAGGCGATGGGCGTGAATTCGTCCCAGTAGGAAAAATCGGCCTCCCTGGCATTCGGCAGATCGAAGGTGAAATCGCCGCTCGCGTTATAGATTTCGATACTCTCGCCGATGCGCGCCTGCCTTGTTCCATCCGCGCTCCAAACGACGAACCGGTTTGAGATGTCGTCCGGCAGTGGGATGGCTTTCCCGGTCTCGAGATTCCATATGCTGGAGATGGACCGGTCGCTGGCCGCCAGCTGCTCGCCAGGCAGCCAGCGCGCCACAATAGAATCAAATGCTGTCCAGGTGCTCAAGGTGTAATTTTCCAATATCGGTACTTCCTGCGCAGGTGCATCTGGGAGTGATCCTAAAAGGTCGTTTGCCGGGTCTTTCTGGAGGGTTTGTCCGATATCATAGATGCGCGGCACGTCGCTGAAAGTGATTACGCGCTGTCCATCCGGGCTCCATGCTGCTCCTTTCCCACCCCGTAGTGTGATCAGGCTGAAGTCGGGGCGGGCATCGATGAGCCAGGTGTCATCGGCATGCTCTGCGAGCAGGTGCATACTGTCTGGTGACCAACGGACCGCCTTAAAAGGCCCCTCCAGACTGAATCGTTCTGTACCCTCCCCCATGTCCCATACTACCAATACGTTCTCGGTCGAGCTGACATACGCCATGGCGCTCCCATCGGGTGACCATGCCAGGTCGCTGATATGGACGTCGACATTGCCAATCGAGTCGGAGAGCAGCGTTGTCTGAGCATCCCAAATCCGGACTGGTGCATCATGATACCCGTCGCCAGTCGCCAGGCGTAAGCCATCTGGTGACCAGGAGAGATGATCCACATAGCCCGTAGACCAGGCTTGCAGGCGCTCTCCGCTGGACGGATCCCAGATCGATACCATCCCGCAGCAGCCCGCCAAAGGATGGGCAGTCGCCAGGCGTAATCCATCCGGGCTCCATGCCAGCTCGTCGATCTGATCCTGCCCGTCGACCAATAGGAAGGCTACATCCTCGTTCAGCCCCTGTGCGCTGGAGATGAGCTTTACCAGGGGCGTGCCGCTCTCAGCATCCCAGATCTCTACCCATTTTTCCAGCAGGCTTCCGGCAATACTCGCAAGTCGATCTCCTGCAGGCTGCCACTGCGAGATGTCGTGACCCGGGAAGAATTCGGATGGCTCAACATCTACCAGGTGGGTCGTGGTAAGCACCACCTGGCCAGTCTGGATATCCAGGATGTATTGGTCGCCATCCTGACCGGTGATCGTCACGCGCTCCCCATCCGACGCCAGCTGCAGGTCGAGCACGGGCGCCGGTGAAAGAAAGCTGCCCGCCGCCTCGCCGGTTCTGGTGTCCAGGACATAGACCATCCCATCCTGTCCGGCTGCTACGATGCGCTGCCCGTCTGGAAGCCAGCGCGCCTCGCTTGCCCCGAGGAAGATCCGGCGAAGGCGGGTCCGCTGGACAGCATCCACCAGCGACTGCTCCGCTTGAGCGGTGTACGGGTAGCGTTTCAGTGCCTCCAGGGAGAGCATGACTGCCAGTTCGGGTGAGCTGCCGCGCAGCTCCACCTGAGAGAGGGCTGCCAGCCGTCCGGACTGGGCTAGCCCGGCCTGCTGCACGGCGACCGCCTCCTGAGTGGCGCGTGCCATCTCGCGCTGGTTTGCAAGCTGCTCATTGGCCTCGGCGATGGCTTGCTGTGTCGCCCGCGCCTGTTCGCGTTCATTGGCAATCTGTTCGTTGGCTTCAGCGATGGCCTGTTGGGTGGCGCGCGCCTGCTCGCGGCGGGTTGCCAGGCCAGCCTGCCAGACGGCCAGGGCTGCCAGGACGGTCATCACCGCCAGGGCCGCAGCCACGCCGATCAGCAGCCGGCGCTGGCGGATTGTCTCCGCCCGCCTGCTGGAAGCGATGTACTCGGCGTGCAGCGGTGTGGTGTGCGGCTCTTTTGCCCCGCCCATCGCCAGCCAGGTCTCCGCCTCGCGCAAGTCTTCACCCCGCAGCAGGTAGCTGTCGGCTCGTTGGCGGGTTTCCCACTCGCGAGCCCGGACCAGCAGGCGTGTGTGAGCGCGGGCGTGCGCCAGGTCGGTGTCCAGTGTCTGGACCAGCTTCTGCGCCACCTGGTCGAATGGGTCTTGAGTGCGACCATAGATGTAGTTGAGGCGGGAGAGCGTCTCCGGCACGGCCTCTCCGGCGGGATCGCGGTGCAGCAGGGGGATGATGCGCTTGTTCTGGCTGACAGCGAGTGACAGCTCTTCGGCGCACACCCTCGATTTCAGCGAATCTGGGCTGATGACAAACAGGAACGCGTCGGCGGCCTCGATGGCGGCCTGGATCTCGGCGCGCCACTCCGCGCTGGGTGGGATGTCCTCCCAGTCCACCCAGGCGTCCCGCTTCGCCTCCACCAGCGCCGCATACAGCTGCTGGACGAATGCGCGGTCCTTACGCGAGTACGAGATGAACAGGTCAGACATGGGTTATCCCAGGTTCGGGAGCGCCCGCGGGTAACGGCCTCTTAGCGTGGTTGGAAATATTATTCTATATTTTATCTTAATACTGGTTTTTCTTCGCGCACTTTGCCCCTTCGCGTTGTATGTTTTCACAGCCCGGATCGGCGATCCGGGCTGTAGCTCTGCGCTCTTGGCGGTGAATTGCGGGATATCTAAACGAAAAGCGGCGTGAAATCTACTTCGGCGAGCCGCTCCGGGTGCCCGGCGCCTGGCTCGAACCGGCTGGCGGCATCGAGCACCTTGGACAGCAGGCCCAAATCGCCCACCGTGTTGAGGAAGATCCCCGGCTGCTCCAGCGCCCACCAGACCGCTGCATCGATGTCACCCTGCTCCTGCAGCGGCTCGTACCAGGTGGTCGTTGTATGCAGGCGCCCCAACCAGGGCTGGCGAGCGATGGATTTGATCGTCTGCACCGCCACATTGCGCTGCCGGCAGGTCTCCAGCAGGGTGTTGAAATTGGCGGCGTAGTACTCGTTCTGCATGGTCGTGTAGTTGTACGGCAGCAGCACCGCGTCGAAGTCGAAGCGCTCCAGGCTGCGCCGGTGGGTGGCGGCAATCTGCAGCCCGTGGCCTGTGACGCCAATGCCCCTGACCAGCCCCTGCTGGCGGGCTTCCACAGCCGCTTCTATGGCGCCGCCCGGGCTGAGGGCTTCATCCCATTCGATCGGGTCAGCCAGGTTGTGAAGCTGCCAGAGATCGACGTGGTCCACCTCCAGGCGCTCGAGTGAGCGGTGCAGCTCCTCTTTCGCCTCCTGGGCGCTGCGTTTCCCGGTCTTGGTGGCGACGAAGAAATGGCCCGGGTGGCGCTTAAGCCAGGGGGCGACGCGCAGCTCAGCCTCGCCGTAGCTGGCAGCCACGTCGATGTGGTTCACTCCGTATTTCAGCAGCACATCCAGAGCGCGGTCGGCCTCCGCCTGTGAGACGTGGCTCAGGGCCGCCGCGCCGAACAGAGTGCGGGTGCTTGTGTGCCCCAGACGTCCGAAGGACATCTTCTCGATCGCCATAGCCTTCCTCCGTATTGACTTGTCAGCCTATTGCAAGGATATTTACTGTGTACAGTATAGCAAACCTCGCCAAGGTCGTCAAAGACCTCCTCCAATGTGCTTGCTTTAGATTTCTTCGTTTCCTTTGCGTCTAAGCGGTTTTCTTGCGATCCTATGGCGCGTTCCACACGATCTTCTTGTCCCCGTCCCGCCCGCTGTGACCGCCGCCCTGCCTGTGAAAATCGGGCACCCCGAAGGGCAGATCGAAGCCGGGTATTGGCGCCAGATCGTCCTCTGCAAAGCTGTCTCCGAAGAGCTGGACGTCTGCAGGGTCGCCTCCGTCCATGCCGTCCTCATCCGGCGTGATGGCCGCGCGCAGCCCCGGCAATAGCTGGTTCCAGCTGGCGATTACGTCGGCCTCTTCGGCTGCGGGATGGGTGGCGTTGAAGACCGGGAAGCTGCCGCCCATGGGCCAGCGCTCGAAGCCGTGCCGGGCGCCTACCCCGAAGGTTACGACCGCCTGGATGTGGTTTTCGGCGACGATGCGGTCTAAAAAGGCGTTGCGGAAGCCCTCGATCTCCGGCTCCTGCGAGATAGCCCTCAGTTTCGAGTCGAACTGCCCGAACACGCTGAACAGGAACGTGTTCAGCATGATATACGAGCGGGTGATCCCGGCCTTGACCAACAGGCGCTGCACCCGCTGTCCGGAGGTGCCCACCAGGATGCGATGGGCTAAGATTTCATTCGTGGAGGGATCCTGCCCGATGACGAGCACGCGGGCGCTGCCGTCCAGCCGGCCCCGATAGTACACGGGCCCAAAATCCAGCCGGAAGCGTTTGGCAGGGTGGTTTATATAGTAATCGATCGGCGCAGCCCGGAAGAATTCCGCCCAGCCCGGCGGCGGGCCCGGGTCATGGGTCAGCACGTCCGCGGCTAATATCGCCTCTGCGGCCCGAAAATAGCGCGACTCGCCCAGGTCGCGCACCGTGCGGATGCCGAATGCAGCCCGCAGGTGCTCCGCATCCGCTGCCGAGACCCCCGAAAGCGCCTCGACGGGAGCGTCTAACAGCCCGCTGACAGACTTGCCTTGATGCGCCTTATCAACTAGATGGTCGTATGGATTGCTCATTTGGCTCTCCTGGGGAAACGATAAATAGAGACATCTCTTTACTGCCAGGTGCGCCCGCTCACCGCACCACCATCGGCAGGAACGTATCGAACTCGACGGTGGGACAGGTGATTACGCCCGTCTCACCCAAATTGAGGAAGTCAGGCTGGCTGGTATCGTCCGCCAGCAGGCTAAGGACATACGTACTACCGCACGAGGCGGTGAAGTCGAGCTTTACCGCCGAGGGGGTGTAGAGCCCCGTGGGAGGATTGGAAACGTCGGTGCGGAAATCGTAAACGGTCGTCCCGTTCGCCTGGAGCCGGAACGCCTCCAGGCGGTAATCAGGATCGACGCTGAGGGTGAAAGGATCCACCTGCAGCTTGCAGGTGCTGGGCGTTACCCGGTAGCAGCTTACGTTGAGCGTGGCTGCGCCGACCAGGGTAGCGGCTGAAGCCGTGCTGGAGCGGGGAGTGAAATTCCAACCGAAGGCCGCCGCGACCAGCAGGGCGGGCAAGAGCAACAGCAAGCCGATATACAGCACAGCGCGCCGCGCCATGAACGTCACAGGCTTTGCGTCTCTCACGGAACCGCCGACGGGCAGGTGAACTCAGCCGTTTGCCCCATGTTCTAGAGGTTCGCGTCTGCCTTATCACGACCAAGGATATTCATATAGTAAGTTTCGCCACAGGTGGCGGCGAAATCCAGGGCGACAGGAGATGGGGTATAGTTGCCGATCGGCGGGTTGGAGACGTCGGTGGCGAAATGGTAGATGGGCTGGCCGTTGGCATGCAGTATGAACTCCACCAGCTTTGCGCCGGCGGCATAGTTCACGTTGATCGTGAAGGCGTCGACGTGCCGCCTGCACTGGTTGGGAGCGGCGATGTAGCAACCGCCGTTGATCGGGCTGGAGAAGACTTCAGGCGATGCGCTGGCATTCGATCTAAACACTACGACGGCGGCACACACTGCCAGGCTGGCAGCCGCGAGACCAGCCAGAATGAAAACAGTTTCTTGTTCAATTTTTTCTCCTTGAAGCGCAACCGATTTGTAAACTGCGGAGGCGACCTTACACACAGTCCCCGGGAGGATGGGTATGGAGATGATACAGCCTATCATCCAGCAGCCAAAAGATCTTGTGCGAAGTCTACTGGCGCCCTTGCCTGAACTCGCGCCTGGGCAGCTTCGATTTGCTCCGGTGTCAGAAAAGTTGCCCAATGCGCCATCAGGCTCCCGGCGCGCTCCTTTGCCTCCTGGTTGGTTTCAGCGTTGTTCAGGACATAGGCAACCAGCTCCAGCGCCTGTTCTGTCTCCTCCTGCTCCTTCTCGCTAACAGCCAACTCGATTAAGGCCTGCCAGGCAACCGCCGGGGTCTGCAGCTCCACGGCCACGTGATAGGCTTCCAGCAGAGTCTGCTTTGATTCTGAAGGGGAGCCCGAGGCGCGCAGGACCACACCCAGGTCGATCAGCGTCTGTGCCACGAGCGGGCGGTCGCCGGTCTCCCTGAACAGGGCTATGGCCTGCCGCAACAAGACGCCTGCCTCCTGAGCCTCACCAAGCTCGAAGCGGATCAAGCCAAGCTGCCGTAGATTATGCCCGGCGCCCCACCGGTCGTTGGTTGCCTGGCTGATCTCGAGTGCTTCCTGCGCCCAGCGTTCCGCCCGGTCATGCTTGCCCAGCTGTTTGGCTGCCGTGCTGAGCGTAATCAGGCTGTCAACCGTGCCGTGCGGGTCGCCCAGGTGATCGCGGCAGATGGCCATGCTCTCATAAGATAACGTATACGCCTGCTCGTATTCCCCTTGTGCCAGGTGGACGTAGCTCAGTATGATCAGGCAGTAGGCAATTCCGAGCGGGATGTCTAGTGTCCGGTTCAGGTCCAGGCTTTCCAATGCAGATTGGCTGGCTTGCTGGAGCTCGCCCCGCCGGTATTGCAAATAGGCAAGCAGCATCAGAGCATCCGCCAGCGCAACCCGTTCCGTCGTGGAGCGAAGAAGGGCCAGGCCGCGCTGCATCAATGCACTTGCCCGCTCGTGCCTGCCCAGGGCGGTATTAAAGTAGCCATGTTGCACTAGTAAAATCCCGAGCACCGCCTGGCTTTCTCTATCTGGCAGGTGATCGGCTCCAGCGGTCAGTTGGAGCGCCTCCACCGCCTGCCCGAATAAGGTTTCGGCTTCTTGAAATCGCCCCCGGATCTCATAGAAATGCCACAGGCAGTGCAGCGACTTGTGGATATCAGTGAATTGCCTGCGGGCAACCATCCAACCCCATGCCTGGCGCACGTTGTCCATTTCAGCGCTCATCTCCGCCAGGATCTCCAACTGCCGGGGGCTGCGCAGCGTTTTTTGCCAGTCGTCCAGCAGCCCTGCATAGTAATGAATGAAACGCTCGCGGGTCTGCTCAAGCTCCTGTGGGTCCGACTGCAGGCGTGCAGCCGCATACTGGCGGACAAGCTCATGCAGGTCGTAGCGCTCCTCACCCACCCGCTTTACCATGGACTTGTTCAGCAGCGAAACGATCTCCTCCAGGCAGGCTCCAGCCACTTCCTGAGCAGCTTCCTGGCGAAACCCGCCCCGGAAAACCGAGAGCCGCCGGAAGATTTCCTTCTCCAGATCTGATAGCAGGTCCCAGGAGTGATCCAGCACGGCCCGCAAGCTGCGATGGCGCTCGGGGAGGTCTCGCGCGGTAGCCCGCAGAAAATCTAGATTCCGCTCGATCTCCACAGATATTTGCCGGCAGGTAAGCGCCCGCACCCAGGCAGCGGCTAATTCGATCCCCAGGGGCAAACCTTCTACCAACTGGCAGATACGCAGCACTGCCGGGTTCTCTTCCGGCGTCAGCTCGAAATTGAAGCGCGCCTGGCGAGCGCGTTGGACAAAAAGGAGAGCCGCGCTGCCAGTTTGCAGGGCATTTTCTGCGTCGTAGGCTGGTACCGGCAGGCCCTGCACCTCAAAGATCCATTCTGCCTGCAAGTTTAGTGGTTCTCGGGAAGTGACCAGGAATTTAACTCGCTGCGCCTCTTGCAGGATTCCAATCAGCACATCGCCACCCTGGAGCAGGTGCTCGAAGTTATCCAACACCAGCAGGATTTCTTTTTCACGCAAGTAATTGAGGAGCTGCACGCTGAGGTCATCAGCTCCGGAGAACAGGAGGCCCAGCGTATTGCTGATGGCAGGTAAGATGAATCCGGGGTCGCTGATCCCGGATAGCGGGACAAAAAACACACCCCCGGCAAATGCCTCCTGCAGCTGGCTGGCGGCTTCGAGCGCTAAGCGGGTCTTTCCCACGCCCCCCAAACCGGTCAGGGTCAGCATCCGGCAGTTAGGCTCGTACAGCTGTTGGACGACCAGATTTACCTCGTGTTCCCGGCCGACCAGTGGGGTGAGGGGGCGTGATAGCTTGAGATTTGGCGGAGCGGGTGATGGCTGCTCGAGCGGCTCCAGCGGAATTGGCAGTGGCTCCAGGCTTTCGACCATTTTCTCCCGGCGCGCAACTCTTAGAAACAGTGCGCGCTGCTCTGGCGGGATTTGCAAGTGCTCGGCCAGGAGCACAGCGATCTGCTGGGAGGGGCGGCGGTCATCAGATTCTATCTTGAAGATTGCAGATAAGGAGCAACCCACCCGGTCGGCGAGTTCCTGTTGCGAAAGATCCAACGCTTTTCTGCGGCGTTTGATCCAGCTTCCGAAGGAGTAATCTATCATCGCACTGCTCTCCCGGTGAAGCCGACCACCGTTTACCCCAAAACGAAGTGCCAACTTAACGAATATCGATAAATACGATCTTTATTGTACTACTTTTTGTCCACACGTTGTGAGTAAAAATCACACCAGTTTACTCTTATTTCCTGTTTAATGTTGGAAGATCAATTCTTCATAAAAGAGCCAATAAGAAATTGGAGATCTACAACCAAAGGAGAGAAAAATGTCTGCTAATGTGAAGGACGTCCCATCCGTACCCACCTTTTCCCTCAGGAGCATCATTGTCCGCCATCCACTGCCGGCCTACTTCCTGTTCGCCTTCCTTGGAACATGGTTGATGATTTTACCCCTGGTGCTCAGCCAGGGAGGTGTCGGCCTGCTGCCGTACAGTCTGCCCGAGGCGGTTTTCCAGCTAATTTTTATCGGCGCCGCGTATGCCGGGCCAGCACTGGGCGCCTTTTTGATCACCGCCCTGGAGAGCGGCAAACCGGGCGTGCGCCAGCTGCTGCGGCGCATCGTGCTGTGGCGGGTGGGCATCCAGTGGTATTTTGTCGCCCTGTTCGGTTTCCTGTCCATCTGGCTGGCAGCTTACAACCTGGTCTATCGCGGGGCGCCGGTCATTAATCTCATCCAAAACTGGTCGCTGCTGATCTCGGTTTTTCTGCCCAGCGTTATTTTCGGTATCTTCGTCCCCTCGCTGGGCGAAGAGCCCGGCTGGCGCGGCTTTGCGCTGCCTCGCCTGCAAGCCAGCTATGGTCCGCTGCTCGGGACGGCGATCCTGGGACTCCTGCACGGTCTGTGGCACTTGCCCGTCTTCTTCACTCAACTGGGCGGTCCGTTCACGCCTGACGGCTTTCTCGCCTTCGTGCTCACCGCGATGGCGGGCACAACCATTTACACCTGGGTCTTCAACCACACCCGCACCAGCATCCTAATCGCCATCTTGATGCACGCATCCAGCAACGCCGCTACCCCACTCATGACCGCGCTGATCCCGGCGGATACACCTCTCAGCCCGTGGGCAATGTCCCTGGCATCCAGCGGCTGGCTGAACGTCATCGCCTTCGGGATTGTCGCTGTAGCTCTGATCCTCCTGACCAGAGGGCGCCTGGGCTACGCGGACAAGGACCGCTGATCAAACTGTTCCCGGGGTTGGTCCTTCCAGGCGTTCGGGCAAGGACCAATCCCGGTGCAGCTAGCGAACCAATCACAGTTCAATCATCGAAAAGGCAAAGATATCTGCTATGACGCACAACCCAGATCCCAAGAACTTATGGCAGACCCTGGCTGAGCTGAACCTGCCGGTTAGCGCCGATTTAGACAGCCAGGTCCAGGCATGGATGTTGGTAACCCTGTGCATCTGCGGGGTAGACCAAGAGGAGCTCTTGAACGCTGTTCTCAAGTCGGCCTCGGAAGCGATATCGAGGGTAGAGAACTCGAAGGATAAGGAGGTGAAGTTTCCGGTGGTTCACTTACGGGTATACACGTCTCCGGAGATCCCGAATAAATCCGGTTCGAGACAGAATAGGGGATTTTTCCGGATGGATAAGCATGGGCTCACCTCCGCAGGGAGCGACCCTGCTGATCACCTGATCGAGTTCTTCCTGTACCTTGAGGGTTCGCTCTCATCCCAAACGGATGGTGCCCTCTAACTTCAGAATAAAGGAGTACTTACCATGACAGCCCTGAATGTTGTTGTTCGTGCGCAGCGTAATCCCATCGCCCGCTACCCATTGCTGAGCTTCTCCAGCCTGGCGATCGCGGTTGGGTGGCTGTCGATCCTGCCCTCGCTGGTTTGGGGAGTGCCGTTCAAGCCTTTTCAAACGATCGGAGCGTACGGGCCGCTCGTGGCGGCGGTGATCGTGGCGGCCGCCGAAGGGAATGGGTCGTTGAAGGCGCTCCTGCGCCGCATAACCAACCTTCGCTTCGGCATCGGCTGGTACCTGTTTGCCGTGTTTTTCTGTGTTGTGTTGTACCTGGTGGTGGCGGGGCTCTCCGGAGCGCCGGTCCTGCCATCGCTGGTTGAGAACTGGCAACTGATGATCACCGTCTACCTGCCGGCGTTGTTCACCACCTACCTGATCAACGCCTTCGGTGAAGAATCTGGCTGGACGGGTTTTGCGCAGAGCCGCCTTCAAAGCCGGTTTCGCCCGGCGCTGGCAGCAGCATTGCTGGGTGGTCTCTGGGCAGTCTGGCATCTGCCGGCTTACTTCGTCCCCAGCGAGATGGGCGCCTTCAACCCGGCAGGCTTTGTGACCTTCACCTTCAGCACTATCTTCACCCGCATCATCTGGTCCTGGGCTGCGAACTACGCACGTGGCAGCGGGGTATTTGCCAGCCTGCTGCACGCCTCCAGCAACGCGGTGAGCCTGGCGCTCATCCCGCAGTTGTTCCCAGCCCCCACTCCCGACCAGTTGGCTCTCTCCGGGCTGATCTTGCTCGGTATGACGCTGGTGCTGGCAGTTGGGCTGGTGGTTGTCACCCGGGGAAAGCTAGGGTACCAGGAGAGAGAAGGAGGTCGGTGATGAACACATGGTGGAAGCGGGCTCAAGGGATTGGATTATCTAACCCATACCAATATAGGAGGAATGCGATGAACAGCAATTTACGTCTGATGCGGTTATTGTCTCTGGTTGTGGCGATTTCCCTGATCATCCTGGGATGCAGGATATTCCAGGTCAATGAAAGCGGAGAGACGCAGACAGAGAGCCAGTCGGTGGAAGCCGGCTCTGCCACCTCGGTGAAGGTTGACATCGAAATGGATCAGGGCGAGCTTAATATCCATGGCGGCAACGGCAAACTCATGGAAGGCACCTTCCAATACAATGTGACCGAATGGAAGCCGCAGGTCAGCTACTCGGTTAATGGTAGTCAGGGCAGCTTGCTGATCAGCCAACCGGATGTGGAGTTAGTCGGTCTGGTGAAAGAGGGGGAGAATGTGTGGGACCTGCAGCTTAACGAGGATATGCCGATGGATCTGAGCGTGAATGTGGGCGCGGGGGTGAGCGATCTGCAATTGGCCGGTTTGTCGTTGACCGGGCTGGAGGTCAGCCTTGGCCTGGGCGAAAGCACGATCGACCTGAGCGGCGACCAGGAGCGTGACCTGGACGTCAGCATCAGCGGCGGCACGGGTGAAATCAACGTGCGGCTGCCCGCGGAAGTTGGGACGCGGGTCGAGATCGAGTCCGGTGTGGGCACGGTTGACGCCTCTGGTCTGACACAGGATGGAAACGTCTACACCAACGCCGCCTATGGCAGCTCAGAGGTGACCTTGCAGGTAACTATACAGGCCGGTATCGGCCAGATAAACCTGGAAGTAGCACAGGCGGCCGCGACGCGGGGTTACTCTTCGGTTACGGGAGAGCTCTCCCAGCAAATCCAGGCTGCCGTGGATGAAGCTGGCATCACCGGGCTCAGCGTAGCGCTGGTCGATGACCAGGAGATTGTCTGGTCCGAGGGTTTCGGCTACGCCGACAAGGAAAAGGGCGTCAAAGCTGCCCCGGAGACGGTGTATACGGTCGCCTCCGTCTCCAAGCTCTTCACGGCTGCCGTTATCCTGCAGTTAGCCGACCAGGGCAAGATCGACATAGACCAGCCTCTGCAAACTTATGTCCCAGCGTTTTCTATGCAGAGCCGTTTTCCCGAGGCCGGTCCGATCACGCCGCGCAATCTCATGACCCACCACGCCGGCGTGCCTTCCAACATAACTAACGGCATGGTCGCCTACGGCGATGACCAGGATGCCCTGACCAGGAGCGAGTACCACAACCTGATCGATGAGCTCAAGCAGGTGCAGGTCATCAGTCCTCCGGACACTGTGTTTTCCTACTCGAACGTGGGCTACAGCCTGTTGGGGCACGCCGTGGAAGGGGCGTCGGGGCAGGATTTCATCGACTATATGGACGCGGCCCTGCTGGGACCGCTGGGAATGGACTCTTCATCCTTCACGCTCCGGCCAGAGATGAAACCCCGCCTGTCGAAAGAGTACATGGACGGCGAAGAACAGCCGGTCTACTGGAGCCGGGATATTTCGGCGGCCTCGCTGCGCTCCACGGTGGAGGACCTGAGCCGGTTCATGATGATGGTATTCGGCGACGGGGAGCTTGGCAGTCAGCGCATCTTGCGCCCAGGAACGGTTGTCGAGATGTTAAGACCGCAGACCAACGAGGTGCCGCTAGATTTAGGCGCCCAGTGGGGCCTGGGTTGGTGGATGATCCCGCTACCCGGTCTCGAGTATGCCGGCACAAACGCCTGGCACGCCGGCGGAGAGGGCATGTGGAACAGCCTGATGGTCATCCTTCCCGACCACAAGCTGGGCGTGGTGCTGCTCAACAACTCACAGGAGAATGCCGGGGGCGCCAACTTCCAAATTGCCATCGCCGTCCTTCAGCAGGCGCTGAAGCTCAAGGCGGGCATCGCGCCGCCGGCGGCAGAGCCCCCGCAGGTCGTTTCGCTGCCCGCTGCGGAACAGCCAAACTACACGGGTTTATACACCACAGATATTGGCTGGATGAACATCCACTCGGATGGAGCTGACCTGTATGTGGACGCCTTGGGCGGATCCTTCAAGCTCCTCCCGCATGGAGGTGGGCGTTTCTCCCTCGAGGGAGTCAGCCCGAGCGATGCCCAAATGGTCATCCGAGAGGTGAATGGGCGAACCGCGGTGTACCTGTACGGCCTTTTCGTCGATGTGAGCTACGGTGAACGCCTCGAGCCGGCCAGCATTCCCCAGGCATGGATGGATCGAGTGGGCAGCTATGAGGTCACCAATGGAAAACCCGGCTTTCTCACGTTCATCGCGGACGTGCTGCTGAAGATCGAAAACGATTTCCTGATGCTGGACCTTACACGCTCGGACACCGGCGAACAAGTCGTGTTCCCGATCGGGCCGCTTTCGGACGATGAAGCCGTGATCCTCGGTTTGGGGCAGAGGAATCGCGGCGACGCTGTCAGCGTCGTCGATGTGGATGGGGAAGAGCAGCTCTTCTACTCTGGCTACCGGATGAGGAAAGTCGAGCAGTCAGCGGAGCAGCCCGCACCGGAGGGCGCCGTCTATCGAGACCCGCAAGGACGTTTCAGCCTCCCGCTGGTGGGGGACTGGGCGCAGTTCGAGACTGATGGCAGCTATGGGCTGTTCGAGGTCCCTGGGGTCGACTTCAAGATGTATGCCCTGAGCGTCGAATCCGATGATCTTGCCGCAGGCGAAGCTGCAGCGTTGAAACATGTCGGGATCGACGCCTCGGCGCTGACGAAGACAGATGACGCCGAGCTCGGCGACTGGACGATCAACTTCTACTCGCTGGGGGGAGGCCAGGGGGTGACCCCCGTTTGTCAGATTTCGGATCTGCTAACCTACTGCCTCATTGCCGCCGGCGACGAAAGCCTGACCAATAATCCTCCCGAGCATGTGATGATGACGATCCAGGGATTCACGATCGCCGGCAAAGGGGCCGCCTTGCCCAGCACGGTTGAAGAGTTTGAAGCCTACGTCAACACCCTTGTGGGAGATAACCCTCCGGGATTATCGATACTGATATCCCAGGGCGGCAACATCCTTTACAACAAGGCATTTGGGACAGCTGATGGTCCTGGCGGGATGGCGGCTGAGCCGGATACCGTGTATCCGTGGGGCTCGATGACCAAGATGGCCACTGGGACGGCTATCATGCAGCTTGTTGACCAGGGTCTGGTCGATCTGGATGCGCCGGTGTCGGACTATCTGGATTACTTCCCGGCCGAGTACGGTATCACAGTCCGCCAACTGCTCGATCACAGCTCAGGACTGCGCGAACCCGTAGATTTCCTGCTCCCCTCTCTCAGTTTGGACGGCCAGCCTTTGCCTGATCCAGACCTGGTCGCCAAAGCGTATCTGGAGGGTATCACAGGGCCGATATTCGAGCCCGGCTCGGCGTCCACCTACGGCAATCCGAACTTTGTGATGCTGGGGCAGGTTGTGGCGGAGGTATCCGGACAGCCCTTCGTCGAGTACGTCAAGGAACATATCCTGGTGCCGCTGGGCATGCAGAACACCGACTTCACATACAGCAACCAGGCCATGATCGCCAAGGCGGCTGCTCCTGCGTTGCCAGCGGATATAGTCGAGGAACTCATCAGTTTGCTGGATCGGGCCAGAGGGCAAGGCGATGGAGCTGACTTTATCCGCGAAGTGGACGACCAGTTTGCCTGGATGAACCGCTACAACGTCCTGGCAGCCAATGGCGGTCTGAAGGGCCCAGCCACGGAGGTCTTGCGCTTCGCCCAGATGCACCTGAACGGAGGGGAGCTGGATGGGGTGCGAATCCTGTCACCGGAGGCGGTGGCGCTGATGCAGGTTATGCAAAAGTCCACCACAGGTGTCCTGCTGGGGTATGGTGCAGCATGGCGTATCTTTGACGAAGCCGAGCATCCCTTTGTCGAACACGACGGCGGCGGTTGGGGTCTGTGGGCGAAGATGAGGCTGTACCCCGAGGAAGGCCTGGCCATCGTGCTGATGAGCAATGAATCGGGTTGGAACCGCGACAAAGCGGCGGACGCGGCCGCCAACGTGGTGTTCACGATGACGGGGCAATAGGGCGCTTAGGTGATCCTTGAACACCTCTTCACCAGCGGATAAGCTGGTAAGGTAAAGGAAAGGAGCTGTCTGGACGTTCTTTCCAGCCAGCCCCTCACTGTTGTTATTTTATCCAGCTTGGGAGCCGGGTTGCAGGGTAGCCAGGCGCAAGCCAGGTCCGGAGGCGCTTAACCTTAGGGCAGTTTCCGGCGTCCCAAACTCTCTCGCAGCGAGAATGTCTTCCCCGATTTCGTCAACCCGCGCACTTCCACATCCACGTCGCCGGCTAACAGCTCGCCCAGGTCGATGACCAGCTTTTCACCCGGCTGGCTGCTCAGCGTGCGGGCGTGCAGGCTTACCGTCAGTCGGGTGTCTGCGTCCTGCGGGATCGACACTGCGATCGAAGGCAGCCCCTGGTCGCCTTGCTCCACGCGCAGCCGCGCCCGCCCCGTCTCCCAATGCGACAGCGCCTCGGCGCAGGCCTGCATCAGGTCGTCGTTCGATCCGGTGAGATCGCGGTAGGTCATGCGGTATCGCTTGTCGGGCCGGATGCCCAGGTCCTCGATCACGCCACCCGCGTTCAATCCCACCCGGATCGTACGCCGTACAGCGACCCGGAAGTCTGCCCCTTCCGGCAGCTCTACGTACGGGCACGCGTCCGGATTTTGAGTCGTCATCATCCAGATCTGGCGCAGCAATCCATAAGACCATACGTTTGCCCCACCGGCGCCCGTATTCCCGTGCACTCCGATCACCGGACCGATCTCGTGGTCCTGGAATCCGGCAGCAAACATATCGGTGGCGCTGTAGCACAGCGCGTCGGTGATCAAGGCTACCGGGCCGAAATAACGCCGTGAGATCCCATCCAGCTCCGCCGGACTGGTGATGGGGAAGCCCAACGAATAGGCCGCCCCGGTCTGGACTGCCTCGCGGATAGACTCGACCCAGCGCCCCAGCCGCACGCTCCCTGGCTGGTCGTCGGGATTCATCTCGCACAGCGCCAGGTTCAAAGGCGTGTTGATGAACTGGGCGTGTTGGGGCGCGATGCGCTGCGAAGTGAACAACTGCAGGGCGCCTTCCGCAGCAGTGATCAGACCACCGCCGTTGCCGCGCACGTCCAGGATCAGGCCCTTCTCCGGAAGCTGCTCCACCAGCCGTCCCAGCTCTTCGATAAACTCACCCGCCTCCGGGACGCTGAAGGTGAAGATGCGCACATGGCCTAACCGCCCCCGCTGCGTGTCGACCTCGCGGGCACGGAACACGCTGGGCATGCTGGTCGGCAGGGCGCCTCTTGCGTTCACGATGCGCGCCTCAGACGCGCTACGCTCGTGCTCCAGCACCTGCGGGGGCGAATAGAGTACTTTCTTGGCCTCCTGAATGTAATCCGTGTGGTCGTCCAGTCCCAATGCCGCCTGCGCCTCGACCTCATCTGCAGCCTGGCTGCCCAGCGCCGACCGGGGGATGAAAACCAGCCATTCCTGGCGCAGCTCGCCGATGTCCCCATCTGCATCCCGGTAGCGCACGGTCACCCAATCTTCGTCAGGGGGCAGCCCGCGATCCAAGGGCCGGATGGTAAGCGAGTTCAACCCGCGCGCGTGGCGCGCCTCAGAGTTGCTGCCTGCCTGGCGCTCGGCATTGACGGCGACCGCCGTCTCGATCGGCACGCCGTTCCAGTGCAGCACTTCCGCTCCCAAAAGGCGCTTCACATCGCCCTCTCCGACCACCTTGGAAATAACGTAGCGGCGCTGGCTGCTCTCAGGCTCCCAGTACTCTTCCACCAGGAACGGCAGCCAGGCCACCACTTCTCGAAATGGGTAGGGCAGCCGGTAGGTGGTGTGCAGGTCGCGTAGCGAATGGAAGATGCGCGTCAGCTCGGCGTGGAACTCGATGTCGGGAGGCAGTGGCTGGCCCTCCAGCTGGTCAAGTTGGTAGCGCAGCAGGCGCAGCCGCTGCACAGGGTCGATGCCGTACATGGCGCGCTTGTACGGCAGGTGCACGTAGTTCTGTTCCATGATCAGCAGCGCCTGGTCCACCACGCTCTTGCGCTCTTCCAGCGTGAATTTCCTCCAGGAGCCCATGAACTGGCGCAGTGTTTGCACCGTGGCGCTCACCTGGTCGGGCAGTCCGGCTGACTGCGCTTTCTGTTCTCCTGTCGTAAAAGGCGCCGGGCGAGGCTTGCCGTACAACCCCGGCAGGCCTGCCTTGATAAACTCGGGCAGGTTCCCTGCCGCTTCCAGCTTGGGCAGGAAGGTCGGATCGTCCGCCACGGTGATGCCCTCCAGATCCATCGGGAAAACATCCTCCGCCAGGGATGCGGCTGCGGTTTCCAGCGGCTCGTCGTCCAGCTCGAGGTCCAGGCGCAGCAGGCTCAGTGGCGAGCCCTCTGCCCCGGCTTCCAGGCCTGCCAGGGTGGCCTGTGAGATCTGGCTGGCGAGAGCCGGCAGGTTCCGCAGAGCCTCCTGCAGCCTGCTCGTCGCCTCTGCCAGGGTCAGCGCCTGCACCAGGGGATGGGTGCCCTCTTGAGCCAGGTTCAACGTGCGCCTGGCGCTGCCCACGCGGATGTTCTCCTGAGCCTCGAGCTGAAAGCGGTTCATAAATTGGGACTGTCCGACCCTGGGGATGCCGTCGATCACCACCAGGGTGAGCGAGGCGTCGCGGGCGTTGATAAGCTGCATGAAAGGGTCGCCTGTCTTGCCGTCCACAGCGATGATATCGGCTCGCTTTCCGATTTCCAGCGTGCCCAGGTGATCACCCCAGCCCAGGATCTCGGCCGCGTTGACGGTCGCCATGCGCACCAGCTGCTCGGCCGAGAAGGCACCGCCGATGTTCTGGCTGGCGAGCCAGGCCACCTTCAGCTCGCCGAGCAGGCCTTTGCTGCCGCTGGGTGCCCAATCACTCCCCAGCCCGATCTTGATCCCGCTGGCAGCTGCGGCCTGGATGTTGGCTGTTTCGCCGTACAGCAGGTAGTTGCTCAGCGGCGACCAGGCCATCGAAGCGCCGTGCTCGACCAGGATGTCGAAATCTTCTGCCTGCAAGGCGGTACTGTGGATGCCGCACAAGGAGCGGTGGATGGCCCAGGTGCCATCCGCCCGCTGCAGGCGCGTGAACCAGCCGCGGGCAGAGGTGTCGATGCCTTCGCTCAGGTGTTGGAGATAGCATTCAACATCGAGCTGGTTCTTAAAATAGGCTGGCTTCTCGCTCTCCTTGCTGGGTGGATTATCGATGCGCGTCCCCGCCGCAGGCAGGTACTGGACCAGAGGCGCTTCGACGTTGCGCACCAGCCCGGCGAAGAATTCCCGCGTGCCTACACCGATCAGGGTGATGCCCTGCGAGGTAGTCGTGCCTCCCAGCAGGGCGCGGCACTCGACATAACGGATGACTGCTTCCACCAATCCGGCAGTGTTGCCCAGCACCTTGGCCGGTCCGGTGACATTGCGCCGGTATTCGTGAGTGCCGCGCCACTGCCCGTTGTTGGTGTAGCTGCGCGGCACCAGCCAGACCGGGATGGCATTATAAGCCAGGTGGTTGTGCAGCTCGATCAGCCCGGGGAATAGGGTATCGCCGGTGCGGATGTGGGCGGCGTTCTCGAAGCCGGCTGGCGGCGGCTGTGAGGCCCCCTGCACGGCGCGGATCACGCCATCTTCAATGTAGATTGCGCCGTCGGGCAAGATGCCTTGCGCTCCCAGGGTGACGACGCGCCCTTCCAGCGCGTACCTGCAGGGCGCAGTGAGGGTGATCTTGGAAGTAGCCATAAATCCTCCTGGACAGCCGGTTTTTCCCACCGGTTATCGCTTGATGCTCCTTATAGCCTGGGTGCAGGTACATATCGACAGAGGCGGCAAAAATTGAATGCTTCCACGACCTGCTTTACCCAATATAAACGAAAAAGGATAATTGTCAAGCGGGGGGCCTGGTCCCAGGTTATTTCCGGGTCGAAGATCGTATAAATTCTCTCCTTCGCCCTCGCTGCCGTGCAGGACCGCCGGCAGTCCGTCCAGCAATATCTCTCGCCTGGCGGCATCCAGCCTTGTTTCAGCGGTATAGTTTAAATTCCTATTAACTTTACTTTCCGCTAACTGAACGAGCGGATTAAAGGGGCAATGGGCCCCAA
>CAZGIX010000044.1:0-28355 GCA_964525785.1 uncultured Anaerolineaceae bacterium | reverse complement strand
AAAATATGTCGAAAATCGACAAAATTGACTTCCAGATAGTCGAGCTATTGATGGAAGATGGGCGAATGCCCGCGGCGGAGATCGCCCGCCGAATCGGGGGGATATCTCAGCGCGTCGTGCGCTACCGCATCGATCGCCTGGTGAGGGAAGGCGTAATCACCATCAGCGCTGTCCCGCATCCGCACGCCCTTGGATTTAACGTGATCGCCGATGTATTCCTGGAGGTGGAGCCAGGGATGATCCATGAGGTGGCAGACACCCTGGCTCAGAAGGAATGTGTCTCGTATGTGGCTTGCTCCATCGGCGAACGCGATGTCTCCATACAGGTAGTGGCGCGCGATAATGCTGAAATGTACGCCTTTGTCACCCAGGTGGTGGGAAAATTGCCTGGGGTGCGCAAGACCACGACCTACATTGTCCCCGTTACATTGAAAGATGTTTACCAATGGCATCTGCCTGACGGGCTCTGCATGGATGATGCCAACGGACCCGCTCCGCCACTTACGGAGTGAGGCCAGTGTGTCACGTTTCAAGCAAGGAAGGAGGCCAATCTCTTTTTCATCCGTAGTCGAATCGTTCAGTCGATTTAGAACCACAGGAGAATAAAAAATGACTGTGAACTATAAAGATGCAATTGAATACTCGCAGCGATGGATTGATATCATCCATAAAGCTACCGTAACTGAGGCTGAGGGGAAACAAATCATCGACGAGTCCAAATACAATTTTGCTGAACATTTCAATAGGGGATGGCTGGATTACCGCAAATCGGTGACCGAAGCTGGCGACTGGGCGGCTGTCGAGTGGACCGGGCACGGGGCGATCTTTTGCGATGTGCTCGGGCGCGAGTATATCGATTGCCTGGGTGGCTACGGCTTGTTGGATTTGGGGTGGTCGCACCCAGAAGTTGTGGATAATGTCCGGGCGCAGTTAGGGCGCACGCCCATGCCCAGCCAGGAGCTGATCGATCCGCTGCGCGGCGTGCTGGCGCGCTTGCTGGCGGAGATCACCCCCGGCGATATCAAGTATTCGTTCTTCTGCGCCAGCGGCACCGAGGCTATTGAAGGTACGATCAAGCTGGCTAAGCTGTACAGCCATAAATCCGGCTTTATCGTGGCTGTCAAGGCTTTTCACGGCAAGACCATGGGCTCGTTGAGCATGATGGGCAAGGCAGACTACCGTCAGCCGCCGGGCATGCTCTACGGCGGACCGGTGTATCACGTACCCTTCGGCGATGCTGACGCGGTCGAGCAGCAGCTCGATATTTGCCAAAAAGTAGGCATCGATATCGCCGCAGTTCTCTTCGAGCCGATCCAGGGCGAAGCTGGCGGTATCGTTCCGCCGGACGATTTCTGGCCGCGCGTGCGCGAGCTGACCAAACACTACGGCGTGCTGTTGATTGCCGACGAAGTCCAGACCGGCATGGGGCGCACCGGCAAGCTATGGGGACTGGATCACTGGGATGTGGCTCCGGATATCATGGCAATTGCCAAGTCGTTGGGCGGCGGTGTAATGCCGATCAGCGCCTTCTGCGCCACTGAAGAGATCTGGCAGCCGATGATGTACCCCAATCCCTTCATCCACACCACGACAACTGGTGGAGGTTCACTGGCGTGCAGTGCGGCGATTGCCGCCATCCACGTCACCTTGCGCGACCGCCTGTGGGAGCAGGCTGCTGCTAAGGGCGAGTACATGATCCCCAAGCTGGATGCCATCGCAGAGAAATATCCCCAAATCTACCACTCGATCACCGGCAAGGGTTTGCTGATCGGTCAGCACTTCAACGATCCCGAAGTTGGCTACAAAGTCGCAGCCGGTTTGTTCAAGCGCGGCGTGCTAGTTGCTGGCACCTTGACCAGCGCCCACACCATCCGCATCGAGCCGCCGCTGGTGATCACTTATGAACAGCTCGACGCAGTCTTGGACCGCCTGGAAGATACACTGGCGGAGATAGCCAAAACACTCTAACTTTGGGAGGGCTCAATGATACTGGAGGGTTACCACGCAGCGTGGCTGGTTATACTGTTTATCGTGATCTTTTTCCTTGTCCGCCTGGCGGTTGGTATCTGGGCGTCGCGCAGGGTAGAAGATAACACAGACTATGTGGTTGCGGGCCGCAGGCTGCCAATCCATATGGCCGCCGCTTCCATTATGGCAACCTGGTTCGCAGCTGAAACCTTGATGGGCGCATCCGAAACCGCCTACGACTATGGTTTTCAAGGGGTGGTGTTCGATCCCTTCGGTGCGGCGATGTGCTTGTTCATATCGGGCGCATTTTTCGTGCGCCTGATGCGGCGAGCGAAATACCTGACCATCGTCGATTTCTTCGAGCGCCGCTATAACAAAGCCATGATCGTCCTTTCGGTCCTGGCTGAAGTTCTGACGTACTTCTCCTGGACTGCCGGACAGATTGTGGCAGGCGGGGCAATCGTGCAGGCTTTGTTCGGCATCGACCCTCAATGGGGCATGATCATCATCATCACCATCGTGGCAGCCTATACCACCATGGGCGGTATGATGGCGGACACCCTGCTGGATTTCTTCCAGATGTTCCTGACCGCGGGCGGTATCACTCTGGTCTTCGTGGTGATGCTGAATGCGGTTGGCGGCTGGTCGGGATTGATTGCGAACGGCGGGTCTACCTATGTGTCGGAACCCTTCAGTCTGCTGCCCATTGCGGGTGAAGGATATCTAGGGTACACCGGCGCGACGGGCTGGATGTACTGGCTGGCAGCCTGGATGGCAATTGGACTCGGATCTGTAGCTACCCAGGACCTGATGCAGCGCTCCATGGCAGCCCGCAACCAGGCGACTTCTGTGTATGGCTCGTACTTCGCCGGCGTCCTCTACCTGTTCTTCGGGATCATGTCCCCCCTGATCGGGATCATGGTCTTCGCGCTCAACCCGGGTATGGAGGACACCAGCTACCTGCTTGTGTCAGCCGCCATGACCCATCTTTCCCCGATCTTTACGGCAATCTTCATCGCCGCATTGTCTTCGGCCTTGATGAGCACATCCGACAGCTCGCTGCTTGCAGGGGCATCCGCTGTAACAGAGAACCTGATCCCTGTATTCACGGGTAAGAAACTCGAAGGGAGTAGAGCCTTATGGGCGACGCGGGCCATGGTGATCGTCAACGCAGTGATCGCACTTGCCATCGCTCTATTCGCCCAGACCATCTATGAGCTCTCGATCTTCGCCTGGACGCTGCTTCTGGTTGGCCTGTTCATACCCTTTGCATTCGGTATGTACTGGAAAAAGGCTAACTCTTGGGGCGCGGTGTCTGCCTTCGTGGGTGGTTTTGTCATCTGGGTGCTTGCCACCCTCTTCTTCTTCAATACGGGGCTGGGTGGGCAGTCCACCGCCGCGGTTTGCGAGTTTACAGCCGATCAAGGCCTGTACAGCGAAGCCTGGTGGTGCGCGGCGTGGGATGCGCTCTACATTGCCTCCTTCGTTGCAGTCTTCGCCTCACTGATCTTGATGATCGTTGTTTCCCTCGCCAGCCAGAAAGCCTCACCTCCCAGAAAACTGGTGGACTACTACGGCGAACCTGTCGATCCGAGCCTGAGGCTCAACCTGGGTTTCCTGCCTATACGCGATGCCTTCCGGAAGATTACGAAAGAGGAAAAGGAGACCACCTGATCCTATCTGTAAATATGCAGATGATTGGAGCATAACTCCTCAAATGCGGGATGACTGTTCGGATCCTGTCTTGTGAATAACTGTGCGCCAGGACTGGCAGTCCTGCCAGGGCTGCCAGTCCTGGATGACTATACATAACAATCGATTCTCAATTAATCACTCAGTCAAGGTAAAAATGATGGCTGGTCATTCTCAGCCGAAGCGCATCGGTATCAAACTGGCGGAATAATGGAACTCCCCGTATTGGATTTAAAGACGGTATTGCTGATATTTGGCATCGTTTTTTTGATGCTGGTTTTGACGCGCAAAGCCACTCGTAAGGTAAAAACGCGCTCGGCAAACCAGATTAAATCCGCTCAAGCGCCTGCACCTGCCGTCAAACCCAGGATGACGGAAGAGCAGTTCAACAAATCTTGGAAAAGCCTGTCTTACCTGATGCTGCTGGCGGCAGCGGGCAACTTATACATGCTTTACTCATCGCTTAAGGGCGCGCTGGAGACACGCTCCTTCGTCCTCTGGGGAGATGTAGTTTTCAGCCTGGCGGCGGCAGTGGTTGCAGTACTTATCTGGCTTCTGCACAGCAAAATGCTTGTGATTGTCTACATGGCCCTCATGATTATCCCGATCATGTTTTATATGTCCACCGGTCATACAACAGACGGGATCATACGCCTGTTCCCGCTCATGCTGGTGTACTTTGTGGTCAAACCTGTTTGGGATTTTATGGATTAGCACTGAAGGGTCGCCGCTCAGAACTGGCAGGTCCTGGTGACCACCCAAATTGATCTACGATTAAAAAGGAGAAACGATCTCAATGCACATCTTCGATACAGCCTATCTTGCCCGCACATCGAAGTCGAAGGCGATGTTCGACCGGGCGAGTAGGACCATGCCGGGGGGTGTGGCGGGCAACGGCAAATTCCTGCCTCCTTACCCAATCTATGTGAAGCAAGCGCAAGGCGGTGAGTTCATCGACCTGGATAGCAACCGCTATATCGATCTATTGATGGGCGGCGGTGTCCATATCCTGGGACATTCTCCTGAAATCGTGATGCAGGCTGTTGAAGAGCAGCTGCGTAAGGGTGTCCACTATTACATGGCAGCCGAAGCTGAGGTCAGCCTGGCTGAGAAGGTTTGCCAGCTCATGCCACATATTGAGCTGGTGCGCTTTGTCAACACCGGCTCGGAGGCCACCCAAATGGCGCTGCGCGCCGCGCGTGCCTACCGGAAGCGGGATAAGATCGCCAAATTCGAGGGAAACTTCCACGGACAGCACGATCCGGTGCTGATCAGCACCCTCGGAGCCGAGGGTGCGTATGAAGCCCCAATATCCCGTATCGACAGCGCCGGTATCCCTGGTTCCACACGGGAGGAGGTGCTGGTCCTGCCTTATAACGATGCGGAGCGTTCAGCTGCCTTGATCGAGCAGCACGCCGACGAGCTGGGTGGGGTGATCCTGGAGCCTGTCTCAGCTTTTGGCCTGGGCGTGGTGCACGCCGATCCCGAGTTCCTGCGCACCGTACGCGCCGTCACCCAGGAGCACGATATCCCCCTGATCTTCGATGAGGTGGTCACGAATTTCCGCCTGGCGCTCGGCGGTGCTACAGAGTACTTCGGTGTGAAACCTGACCTGGTCTGCCTGGGGAAAATCCTGGGTGGCGGCTTTGCGATCGGCGGCTACGGTGGTCGGCGCGATATCATGGATCGGGTGGTCACTCCCCGCATTGGACTGTGGAACTTGAGCGAGCAGATCTTTCAATCCGGCTGTTTCTCAGGCAATCCGATCTCGATGACCGCCGGCCTGGTTGTATTAGAAGAGCTCGAGAAGGGCCAGGTCCACCCATACATCAACCGCCTGGCGGCTGAGCTGCAAGGAGGCATCACGCAGATCGGCGAGCGGTTGGGATTTCCGATCCTGGTCAATCGGGCAGCTTCGTTCCTGCAAATCCATTTCGGAGTATCGAAGATCCGCAACAAGCGTGACCAGCTAAAAGCTGACAAAGAAATGGCCAATCTATTTCACTTCGGTTTGCGCGCCCACGGCGTGATGGCAAGCTATCACCCATTGTTCATTTCATCAGCCCATACTGAGGCACACCTGGTTGAGATCTTCCAGGTGACGGAAGATGTTCTTAATCACATGCGGTCTGTCTGAGTGCGGCTGCGCGATCGGTTGACCGCCCAAAAAGGAGATTGATATGAAAGTTCTTCTAGTAGGTACTGGGGGTGTGGGAGAGGCGATTGCTTCCATAGCCAAAACACGCCCGTTCGTTGAGAAAGTTGTTCTCTCCGATTACAACCTGGAACGCTGCAAGGAGGTGCAGGCCAAATTAAATGACTCGCAGCGCTTCCCCATTGAGTGGGTGGATGCCAACAAGCAGGAACTGATCGTGGACCTGGCCCGCAAGCACAAGGTCGACTTGATCATGAACGCTTGCGATCCGTCGTTCAACGTGCCCATCTTCGAGGCTGCCTATGCATACGGCTGTACGTATATGGACATGGCAATGACCCTCTCCACGCCGCACCCTGATGACCCTTTCAACAAGTGCGGCATCAAGCTGGGAGATTACCAGTTCGAGCGTGCCCATCTCTGGGAGCAAAAAGGGCTGCTGGCGCTCCTGGGTTTGGGTGTGGAGCCGGGCATGGCGGACGTCTTCGCCCGTTATGCCCAGGATTACCTGTTTGATGAGATCGATGAAGTCAATGTGCGTGATGGTGCGAACCTGGAAGTGCGCGGCTACGAGTTTGCCCCCAACTTCTCTATCTGGACTACGATCGAGGAGTGCCTCAATCCGCCGGTAATCTGGGAAAAAGAACGGGGTTGGTACACAACCCAGCCGTTCTCCGAGCCAGAGATGTTCGAGTTTCCGGAAGGCATCGGTGTACAGGAAGTGGTCAATGTTGAGCATGAGGAAGTGCTGCTGGTGCCGCGCTGGGTCAAATGCAAGCGTGTGACATTCAAATATGGCCTGGGCAACCAGTTCATCGACGTGCTCAAGACCCTGCATATGCTTGGTCTGGATAACAAGGAACCGATCCAGGTAAAAGATGTCATGGTGGCGCCGCGGGATGTAGTAGCAGCCTGCCTACCCGACCCCGCCCATCTGGGTGACCGAATGTTTGGCCTGACCTGCGCCGGGACTCAGGTTAAGGGCACGAAAGACGGAAAACCGCGCACGGTGTATATCTACCAGGTAGCGGATAACGAGGAATGCATGCGCACCTGGGGATGCCAGGCGGTGGTTGCACAAACGGCTTTCAACGCCGTAATCGGCTGGGACCTGCTGGCACATGGGATCTGGAAGGCGGTTGGCATCCGAGGGCCAGAGTCGTTCGACCCTGCGCCATTTATGAACAAGATGGAGGAATATGGCTTCCCGTACCGCATTCGAGAGGGGTAATCCCCTCTCCGGATTTCTGAATTGGGAGTCTACCTGGAGTAAAGAGGAGATGCGTGATGGAAATTCAATATGAATATGCGGGATTGATCATCGCCGCGATCGTGGTGGTCTTGATCGTTCGCCTGATCATCGGTTTTTGGGCATCCAGGCGGGTCGAGACCAATACGGACTATGTTCTGGCGGGCCGGCGGCTTCCGCTGTGGATGGCTGCGCCTTCGATTATGGCGACCTGGTTCGCCGCTGAGACCCTGATGGGCTCGAGCTCAGAAGCCTACTCATACGGCTTTCAGGGTGTGGTCTTCGATCCCTTTGGGGCCACCTTATGTCTGGTGCTGGCTGGCCTGCTCGTGGTTCGCCTGTCTCGCCGGGCGCAGTTTGTGACCATCATGGACTTCTTCCAGAAGCGCTATGGAACAGCCATGTCGGTCATCGGCACGGTCACCCAGATCATCACCTACTTCGGCTGGACGGCGGCCCAGATCGTAGCCGGAGGCGCCATCCTGCAGGCTCTGTTGGGTTGGCCGCTGCAAACCGGGATGATCCTCGTGGCTGTCATCGTCGTCTTCTACACCATGCTGGGCGGCCTGTGGGCAGACACAGCCCTGGATTTCCTCCAGATGTTCTTGACTGCCTTTGGGCTGCTGATGATCACCATTGCCATCATGATCAGTGTTGGCGGTTTACGGTCGATG
Organism: uncultured Anaerolineaceae bacterium; assembly: GCA_964525785.1. GTDB lineage: Bacteria > Chloroflexota > Anaerolineae > Anaerolineales > UBA4823 > JAQBDA01. The sequence goes on along the minus strand of CAZGIX010000044.1, from coordinate 20,617 downwards.
CTCGATATGGCGGGTGCCCAATACACCACCAACACCTTCGCCATCTGGCCCACCGCCGAGGACGGCTACTACGGTTACTTTGGCATGCATGGCTGGTACTACTACATCGCTGCCTGGCTGGCGCTGGGATTGGGCTCCATCCCGGCACAAGATTACCTGCAGCGCACCAATGCCGCCAAGAACGAGGATACAGCCGTGAAATCCACCTTTGTGGCTGCAGGGCTGTACCTGGCTTTCGGCGTGCTCTCACCGCTGATCGGGGTTGTGGCATTCAGTGCGCTTGGCCCGGAGCTGGAAGGACCTGAAACTGAGTTCGTGCTGGTGTCGATGGCGATGAAATTTCTACCACCGCTGCTAGCTGCCATATTCATCGGCGCCCTGGCATCCGCGCTGATGAGCACCTCCGACAGCTCCATGCTGGCGGGTGCGACCATGTTCACCGAGAACATCGTCAAGATATTCAAGCCGGATATCGCCGATAAGCGCCTGCTCCAGCTAACGCGGATCAGCCTGTTGATGAGCGGGATTTTCAGCCTGGCGATTGCCTTGTTCGCCTCTACGATATACAAATTGGCGGTGCTGGCAAACACCTCCATTCTGGTCGGCATGGCGGCTCCCTACCTGATCGGGATGTACTGGAAGAAAGGCAATCACATTGGAGCGCTGGCGTCCTTCTTCAGTGGGGTGATCTCCTGGGTTATCCTGGGGATCTACTACTACAGCTCCTATGTCCTGCCCGTTGTTTATGAAGGCGAAGTGATGGATGACGCCGTCTGGGATTCGATATACATCGCCTCAACGCCGGCATTCGCTATCTCGGTGGTGGTCTTCATCGTCGTCTCGCTCCTGACGCAGAAGCTAGATCCGCCCAAACCGCTCAGGGATATCAATAATAACCTGGTCGATACACGCCACCCGTTTGGGTGGAGCAAGTCGTTAACCGAGGATTGATCCTTCGGGTAACGTCTCTCCTGGATAAGGGACACCTGACTTATGGCCACTGCGAGCAAGGCCCAAGATGCAACACTGATCCAATCTGAAACCAAGAAGCTCAAACGTGAGCTTACATTGCTGCCGCTGTTTGGCTTGATTTACTTTACAGTCTGTGGCGGTTCATTTGGTGTTGAGCCGATGGTGGGCTGGTCTGGACCCGGACTGGCCCTGCTGCTCCTTTTCATCACCCCCATTATCTACAGCATTCCGAACATGCTCATGGTGCGTGAGCTGAACTCGATGATGCCCCGTGAAGGGGGGTACTACCACTGGATCAAGCAAGCCTTTGGCCCCTTCCCCGGATTCCTGGCCGGCTGGATGAACTGGGTGGTGGCCTGGGTAGATGTATCCATCTATCCTGTTTATGCAGCTTACTACCTGGGGTACTTCATCCCTGCCCTGCGGGAAGGGGCCACGATCGGCGGCGTGGAGGTGCCCTCCTGGGTGCTCTCCTGGCTGGTGGCTCTGGTCATGATCTGGCTGGTCAGCCTGCTCCAGGTGCGCGGGGCGCGCCTGTCCGGGCTGACCACCAACTGGCTGGGCGCAATCATGCTTGTGCCGCTGATCATCATGTCGCTGGTCGGTTTTTACAACATGCTGCGCGACGGCGTTTCCGTCTCCCTGCCCTTCTTGCCGGGAGGGGAGGCGATCTCCGGCAGCGCGCTCATGGGAGCCATGAGCACCGGCTTGTTCGTGGTCATGTGGAACTACATGGGCTGGGAGCTGGCCTCCGCCGCCGGGGATGAGATCGTCAATCCAAAGCGCACCTATCCGCTGGCGATGGTCCTAGTGCTGTTTGCGGCTATCGCCACCTATACCATCCCGACCATCGCGGGTCTGTATGGTGGGGCGGGTGATGACGGTCGCTACCAGCTGTGGGGCATCGAGGAATACGAAGAAGGCCAGGGGATCGGGGTGGTCATGGAGGATTACGGGGTCACACCCGAGCAGATCGAATCCTGGGAAGTGGATCCGACCAGCGACGTCGGCTGGGAGTTCCCCGATATCGCCCATGCCATCGGGAATAAGGTGGCGGGGGTAGACAGCTCGCTCTCCTGGTTCCTGGGCGGGACGGTCACCCTGGCTGCAGTGCTCAGCATGATCGGCCTGTTTATCGGGAATGGCCTGGGAGGCACGCGCGTGCCGTTCGCCCTGGCTGAAGACGGCATGTTCCCGCGCTGGATGGTAAAGGTGCACCCGCGCTACGGCACGCCCTGGGTATCGATCCTGGTATGTGGGGTGATCTTCTCGATCTTCTCACTCAACGCCTTCGCCTTTCTGGTAGTGGTGGATGTCTTCCTGAATGTGTTGGTACTGCTGGGGTGCTTCCTGGCGCTGTGGCGCCTGCGGGTGACCCTGCCAGATGTGCCGCGCCAGAAGGTCCCCGGCGGGACGCTTGGCCTTGTATTGTGCACGCTGGGACCGACAGTTATCTTCCTGTTGGCGGTGTACAGCCAGATCGCTGAAGAAGGTTTCAGCGCGCTTTGGCTGGCGTTGGCAGCAATGGCGGTAGGCGCAGCATTATACTTCCCAATACGCTCCCGTATCAAGCCGGGCATCCCGGATGTGGACCCGTTCGAAGCTTCGCCCGCAGAGGCTTAACCGGGAAACGGTTTTGTATATTTATATGAAGCGGGAGTAACCCTTTTGATGGAGCGATCTTTGCGACAGGCGATCTTTGCGACAGGCGATCTTTGCGACAGGCGATCTTTGCGACGAGGAATCCCTGCAAATAGAGTCTTTCCGATGAGCGTCATAGGGATTCCTCGATGCGCTCATCAGAAACTGTCCATCACTGCGAGCCGGTCTTTGGCGAAGCAGTCTCTCTCCGGACAGGTTGTCAAAGAAAGATGGCTTCGTCGCTACGCTCCGCTCCGCGCTATGACATGTTTCTTTGGGATTTGTTCAACTGTGTAAGTCCTATCTAAATTGGAGGCAGATATGCCATATGGTTATAACGGTAAGATTCTACATGTCGATCTGACGTACGGAAAACTCCAAGTAGAAGAACCGCCGGAGGAGTTTTATCGCAAGTACATGGGAGGCGGTGCCATGGGTATGTACTACATCCTGCGGGAAATGCCGCGCGGCACCGACGCCCTGGCGCCAGAAGCTGTGCTGACCGTCATGGCGAGCGTCACCACAGGCACGCCCATCTCCGGGCAAAGCCGGGTGAACGTCAACGCCCGCTCACCGGTCAGCGATGGGATCGGCGATTCGCAATCCGGCGGCTTCTTTCCTGCGGAGATGAAGTTCTCGGGCTATGATGGCATCGTGATTACAGGACGTTCACCGAAGCCGGTTTACCTGTCTCTGTTGCACGGCAATGCTACTTTGCACGATGCCAGCCACCTGGTGGGAAAAATGACCGGCGAAGTGGATGCCCTGCTGCGCAGCGAGGTCGGAGAGCCTAAAGCCGAAGTGCTGCAATATGGCCCGGCTGCCGATAACGGGGTGCTCTTTTCGAGCCTGATTTCGATGGCCAGCCGTAGCAATGGTCGCACGGGTATGGGCCTGGTGATGGCCAGCAAAAACTTGAGAGCCATTGTCGCCAGGGGTAAAGGACCGCTGAAAGTGGCTGATCCGAAAGCCCTGGCTGCTCTCAGTAAATCTGGCGCGCAGGGGCTGGGGGATAACCCGGATGTGGACGGTCTGCGGCAGCATGGAACTGCCAGTGTGGTCATGCCGCAGCACTTGATGGGAACGCTGCCGACCTTCAACTACAATGCAGGCCAGTTCGCCCTGGCGGAGGATATCAGTGGCGAGCGCATGACAGAGACGATCCTTAAGGAACGCGATACCTGCTACGCCTGTGCGGTGCACTGCAAGCGCGTAGTGGAGATCACCGAGGGGGAGCATCTGGTGGATCCGCTCTATGGCGGTCCGGAGTATGAGACCATCGGCACGTTCGGCTCGTACTGCGGGATCAATGACCTGGCAGCCATATCGAAGGCCAACCAGATCTGCAATATGTACGGCGTCGACACTATCTCCTGTGGGGCGACCATCGCGTTTGCCATGGAGTGCTACGAGAAGGGCATCATCGGTGCCGCGCAGACCGGCGGGCTGGAGCTGCGCTTTGGCAACGTAGATGCCATGCTGGCGACCTTGGAGCAGATCGTCACGAACAGCGGACCGCTCGGAAAAGTGCTCGCGCAAGGTTCAGCGCGTGCGGCCAAACTTTGGGGACCGGCAGCGGAGGATTGCCTGATCACGGTTAAAAATCAGGAAGCCCCGGCGCATATGCCGCAGGCTAAGAAATCCCTGGCGGTCATCTACGCCGTCAACGCTTTTGGTGCTGATCACCAATCCAGCGAGCACGACCCCATGTACGAGGAAGGCACAACACCTCTGTACCTTACCCGGCTGTCTGAGCTTGACCTCAGCACTCCGCCGCCATACGGCAGTCTGGGACCCGAGAAGGTGCGTTTTGCCGCCTATACCCACATCTTCTACAGCATCCTGGATTCGCTGGAGCTCTGCCAGTTCGTGTGGGGGCCGGCCTGGACCCTTTACGGACCGGACGAGGTGGTACGATTTGTGCGCGCGGTCACCGGTTGGCCGGTAAGCCTGTACGAGCTGATGAAGGTAGGCGAGCGGCGTTTGAACATGCTGCGTTTGTTCAATGCCCGCGAGGGATTCACCCGCAAAGACGACCGCCTGCCGGCCAAATTCTTCAAAGCCCTGGGTGGGGAAGGCCCGACCGCCGGTGTGGCGCTGGACAGGGATGAAGTCGAAGCCGCACTGGATCTTTACTACCACATTCTGGGCTGGACGCAGGATGGTGTGCCGACGCGTGCCAGCCTAACGAATGCGGGCATCGAGTGGGCTGCGGACTGAGGATTTAAGATTCAGGAGGTTCTTGTGTCGGATATATATGATGCTATACCCTACGTCTCACCCGTTTGGACGCGCTACACGCCGATAATTGCCTCGCGAGCTGAGGGCTGCTATGTTTACGACCAGGACGGCACGCCGTACCTGGATTTTACCTGCGGCATCGGGGTGACGAATACCGGGCACTGCCATCCTAAGGTAGTAGAGGCGATCCGCGAGCAGGCTGGCAAGATGATCCATGCCCAAATCAATATCGTCTTCCACGAGCCGCTGCTGCAGCTGATCAACGAGCTGCGCACAATCGCCCATCCCAGCCTGGATGGCTTCTTCTTCAGCAACTCGGGCGCAGAGGCGGTCGAGGGCGCGGTCAAGCTGGCGCGCCAGGCGACGGGACGGCCCAACGTGATCGTCTTCCAGGGCAGCTTCCACGGGCGCACCGTAGGCACCATGTCACTGACCACCTCTAAAACCATCTACAGGGCAGGCTACCAGCCGCTTATGCCGGGGGTGTTTGTGGCGCCTTACCCGTATGCCTTCCGCTACGGCTGGAGTCCAGAACAAACCAGCCAGTGGTGCCTGGAAGAGCTGGAGTACCTGTTCCTCACCCAGACTGCCCCGCAAGAGACCGCCGCCATCTTGATCGAGCCGGTTTTAGGGGAGGGAGGCTATGTCGTACCGCCCGCCAGCTTCTTGAAAGGGCTGCGGGAGTTATGCGACCAGCACGGTATCCTGCTGATCACCGATGAGATCCAATCCGGTTTTGGACGCACCGGTCGATGGTTTGCTTACGAGCACTTCGACCTGCGTCCGGACATCGTCACCGTTGCCAAGGGGCTGGGTTCTGGAATGCCCATCTCGGGAGTATTCAGCCGCCAGGATCTGATGAAGAAATGGCAGCCCGGCTCGCATGGCGGCACTTTCGGCGGCAACGTGGTCTCAGCCGCAGCCGCGGTGGCGACCGTGCGCGCTATGCGGGATGAAAAGATGGTCGAAAATGCCAGCCAGCGCGGCGTGCAGCTCCTCACAGGACTGCGCCACCTGCAGGAACAGTACCCGGTCATCGCCGATGTGCGCGGGTTAGGCCTGATGGTGGGCGTCGAGTTCCGCGATGGAAAGGGCATGCCGGATAAGACGACCGCCAAGGGGCTGGTGCATGCCTGCCAGGATCGCAAGCTGCTGCTGCTGACCTGCGGGCCGTGGGATAACACCATCCGCTTCATCCCGCCGCTGGTGGTCAATGAAGCGCAGATCAACCAGAGCCTTGAAATCCTGGCTGATTCTCTCAAGGAAGTCAGTCAATAGATTGTTGATCTTGAAGGGTCGATTAACCGGGGTTCTACGCCTGGAGCGCTGAACCCCGGTTTGTCATCTTTCAGGCGAACAATAGCGAAACCGGTGTTTTTTCCCGGGTGAAGCAATCGCACGGACTGGCAGGGGCTGCTTCGTCGAAATGATCGCTACACGCTGCGACAAATGTCACCTTGTGAATGCCCCTGCTACGTATCCCTTTGGGTTACTTTACCAGGACCGCCTCGATCCAGTTCAAGATTTCCTGCTGGACTTCATCGCGGTTGGTCTCATTCAGGATCTCATGGCGTGCCTGTGGGTAGAATTTCATCGTAATATCCGTCATGCCGTTCGCCTTGTAGCGCTCCACCAGCTGCTTCACCGAGAGCGTGTTCGCTCCAGCCGGATCCAGCTCACCCGATACAACCAGCAGAGGCAGCTGCTTGGGGATGCGGGATTCATTTTCCGGAATCCAAATCCCGCCCGCGCCAGAGAACATATCGATCACCAACTGGTTGCTGAACGCGAAGCCGCAGTAAGGGTCGTCTACGTACTTCTGCACCTCGGCTTCATCGCGTGACAGCCACTCCATACCGGTCTTGCCCGGCTGGAACTGCTGGTTGAATGAAGCAAACATGCCGGTGAAGACCGGCGATGGCGCCTCGTAGCCCATCGCCTGGGCTGCCTGCTCTGCCAGGAGGGCAATAGCTGCCGGATCGCCGCCCAGCGAACCGAAGGTGCCCGAAAGGATGGCCCCTTTCAGCCCGCTGCCCCACTTCTGAATATATCCCTGGGCGATCAGCGACCCCATGCTGTGCCCGAAGAAGAAGAACGGTAGTCCGGGATTCTCTTTGCGGATGATCTCGGTGAGCTGGTGAACGTCGTCCATAATGCCGTTCCAGCCATCCGGTCCAGCGATGCCCCGCTTCTCCAGACCGCCGCACGTCTTGCCGTGACCGCGGTGATCGTTGGCATAGACAACGTAACCTGCGAGGGCTAAGAATCGACCAAAGCGCTCGTAGCGCAGGGCATGTTCTGCTGCGCCATGGGCAATCTGCACCGCGCCTTTGGGCTTAACCCCGGCCTCTGGTGCCCACTTGTATACGAATATCTCCGAACCATCCGGAGATTTCATGCTGAAAGTTGTACTATGCATAGCAATTTCTCCTGGTCCGACTCTGGCTTCCTAATAAGATCCATTGAAGAAGGGGGTTGAGGAGGGACAATCGCGCTTAGCACAGAGTATTCTGTATTACACTTAAAACTGCGGGCTGTATGGTTATTATAACAAATTGTGATTTTTTATACAACTTTCCACGTCTGGTCTGCCAACGAGCAGCAGAAGGGTTGTTGTTTGTCAGTGGATAAAAAAGGCGACCCATTGACACACCAATTATTATTTGCTAATATGTAATTGTTCTCGTGATCGATAACGGTAACGTTAACAATCAGGATGGTAATTCATCAATTCATCGTCGGTAACTTCATATGTCAGTATTCCCATCGATGCTGAACGAATTACACGCGAGGAGGTGTCAATGATTATATAATACGCCTTATCAAATTGTGGTTCACTCAATCCATAACCTGAATAGAGTAGGAGATGAAAAGATGCGTAAGTTGCCTGTGTACCTCATAATAATTCTAATCTTCAGCCTGTTGCTTGCTGCATGTGGGGCGCAACCGACCGCTACCGAGCAAGCCACGGAGGAAGCGGCTGTGACTGAAGCTCCAAGCGAACCCGAGACCACCGAGGGTGCTGCGCCTGCCGCTGAGGGTAAGTGGTGCTCCGGCACTAAAATTGTCTTTTTCCCAGGTGGATCACCAGGCGGTGGCTTTGAGACCGTGGTCTACAACGGCGCTGTTGCCGCAGCCGCTGATACGGGTGCGGATGTGGAATACGTGTGGTCCGACTGGGATCCGGCAAAGATGACAAGCCAGTTCACACAAGCCGCTGCAACCAACCCCGACGGCATTGTCATCATGGGACATCCCGGTGATGCTGCTTTCGATCCCCTCATTGATGATGCTGAGTCGAAGGGCATTCTCGTGACCAGCATGAACACACAATTGCCAGAAGCGCAAGCCAAATACAGCACCAACGGTTTCGGCTACGTGGGCGCCATCCTCTACGACGCTGGCCATGCCGTGGGCATGGAAGCCGTGAAGCGGTCAGGCGTGCAGGCGGGCGACAAAGCCTTCGTCTGGGGGTTGCTCGCCCAGGCAGGTCGCGGCGAGCGCACCAAGGGCATTGTCGATGCTCTCGAAGAGTCTGGCCTGGAGGTAGTCTACCAGGAAATCGACGACGCCACCAACGCGGAGGCGGCCGCCGGCGTGCCGATCTTCGCCGGCATCATGTCTGCCAACCCGGATATTAAGCTCATGGTGACCGATCACGGTAACCTGACAGGCACCGTGCAGTCCTTCCTGGAAGCCGCCGGCAAGCAGCCAGGTGAGGTCTATGCTGCCGGTTTCGATATGTCCGGAAATGCTGTTACAGCGATCCAGAGTGGCTGGCTACAGCTGGTGATCGACCAGCAACAGTTCCTGCAAGGCTACTTCGGTGTTCTGCAGATTTGTCTCACCCATAACTACGGTTTCTCCGGTCTGCTGATCGACACGGGCGCGGGCTTTGCGGACAAAGACAATATCGAGCAACTGGCCCCGTTGGTGGAGCAGCAGATTCGCTAAAGCAGGATCGATCCTTCCCTGTTGACATGTTGATGTCTCTGACGGTTAAGTAGAAAAACATGCAAGGGCTAGATGGCTCAAGATGACATTCTTGCCATTTAGCCCTTGCCATTTTCATAAAAATATGAGATTCTAAAGCATACGCATAATCCACTGACGGAACGGAGTCGATTTTTATGGAAGAATATCGCCTCGAACTTAAGAACGTGTCAAAATCCTTCGGAGAGGTCAAAGCGCTTGAGAATATCAACTTTCATCTGGGCCGGAATGAAGTTGTAGGCCTGCTGGGCGATAATGGCGCTGGAAAATCCACGTTGATCAAGATCATCACTGGTTATTATCAACCCACTAGCGGTGAGGTCTATTTCAACGGTCAGAAAATGGAAAACCTCACAGTTCCCAAAGCCAGACAATTAGGTGTGGAGACCGTTTATCAAGAACGGGCACTGGCTGAATTGCAGACCTTGTGGCGCAATATCTTTCTCGGACGAGAACTCTGCTACTCCTGGGGGTTCCTCGATATTCAACGGATGAAGGATGAAACTCATCGACTGATGGCCCAATCCATGGGCTTTACCTCCCAGGCAGTCAGTCCTGATTCACGGGTTGGCAAGTATTCCGGCGGCGAAAAGCAAGGCGTAGCCATCGTACGCGCCCTTTTCTTCGACGCCGAAATCATCATCCTTGACGAACCTACCATGGGTCTCTCGCTGAAAGAGACGGCCAAGCTGGTCAACTTCGTCAATGGCATCAAGGAAGCCGGCAAATCCGCCATTTTTATTGACCACAACATCCTGCATGTTTACAATGTCGCCGATCGCGTGGTGGTGATCGACCGCGGAAAAGTTGCCGGAGAATTCCTGCCAAAAAATATCGGCCTCAGCGAATTAATGGATAAGATGGTCCGTGTTGCAGAAACCGGCAGCCTCGATTGACCGATCAACAGGGATGTAACCAATGAAATCTCAAGCCGATAGTATTACACCCGAACTCACCCAGCACTATAAAGTGCCCTTCAGCGTGCGGAGATTTGCCCGCCAGAACAGCACACAGCTTGGAATCATAGGGGTCCTCCTGGCCTTGTGGCTGATCTTTATCATTTCTGCCCCCGAAACCTTTTTATCCCCACAGATTTATTATGCCTTCATGTTGACGATCCCCTTCTTTGCCATCATCGCAATTCCCCTGACCATAGTGGTGATCGCCAAGGAGATCGATCTCTCATTCCCATCGATCATGGCTATGGGAATGGTGGCGTTCCATTTTACATACGACGGAACAGCCTTCATCGGTAATGCGAACATTCAGGTATTCCTGGCGATTGTTGCCGCCCTGTTGACTGGGACCATAATCGGCTGGATCAATGGCTTTATTATCGTCAAATTTGGCCTTCCTTCGCTTGTCGTTACCCTCGGGACGCAGTTCTTCTGGCGAGGCGCTGTGCTAGTGCTTCTCTCGGGTGGCAATTACAGCCTGGAGTTTATTAAGCAAACGGTGTTTCACCCCTTGCTGGTTGGCAAGATCGCCGGGTACTTACCCATGCAGATGGTCTGGCTGGTCATCATTACCATACTTGGATGGGTGCTGCTGAACCGCCATCGGTTTGGCGCGCACATTTACCTGGTTGGCGACAATATCAACAGCGCGGAATTGATGGGCATCAATACCGGGCGCACCCGCACCCAAGCCTTCATGCTGGTAGGCCTAGTCGCAGCCTTCGCCGGTTTGATCGCTGCTTTCTACGTTGCCTATTTATGGCCCAGCCTGGGCGATGCTTATTTATTGAGCACGCTGGCCTCCGTCTTTCTGGGTGGTACGTCCGTCTTCGGCGGAGTCGGTACGATCCTGGGAACTTTCATCGGAGCTTTTATCATCGGTACCATCGAGGCTGCTACCGTTGCGGTCGGTTTGACCGGCTTCTGGACCCAGCTGATCTATGGATTTATCATCGTGCTATCGGTGATTATGCACTCTTACTTGCGGAAACGGGCGGAATAGCATGAACTCGCGCCAACGGGTGCTGCTGGCGCTGGATCATAAAGAGCCAGACCGGATACCAATTGATCTTGGGGCAACGATCGTTTCTTCGATCACGAAGAGCGCGTATATCCCGCTCAAAGAGCATCTCGGCATGCCTCTCGAGCAGATCAAAATGCTGGATTACGTCCAGCAGCTCCCCTATGTGGATGAAGCCCTGATGCAGCGCTTTGGCGTGGATTTCCGCATGGTGCAACTGCCTGCTGCCACCGCGCCTGGCTTGAAGGTCTTCGAAGAGGGTGCTTATTACGCCTTCATCGATCGTTGGGGCTCCAAGCTGCACATGCCGAAGGAAGGCGGGTATTACTTCGACTGGGTCGACTTCCCGATCAAAGAATTCACGATCGAGGCGCTCGACAATTATGACTGTCCGCGTCCCGACCCAAGGGAATATATTTTGCAATTGAGTGAGCAAGCAAAGTATCTATACGAGAACACCGATTACGCCCTGGTCGGCAGTGCAGTGATCGGTGGAGGGATATTTGAGCAGCCGTCACGCACAATAGGAATGCAAAACTTCTTGATGGCTTTAGCGGCCGAGCCCAAATTCGCTGACCGGCTGATGGAGCAAATCACCGATATCTATATCGAGTCGTGCAACAATTATCTCGATGAGGTGGGGCAGTATATCCAGGTTTTCACGTATTGGGACGATGTCAACACACAGAATGGCTGGATGATCAACCCGGAAACCTACCGTAAGATGGTCAAGCCCAAGCAGCGCCGGCTGGTTGAAGCCATAAAGAAGAAAACAGACGCAAAACTCTTCTTCCACGCCTGTGGAGCTGTATTCGAACTGATCCCGGATTTAATCGACCTCGGCTTCGACATCCTCAACCCGGTGCAGGTCTCGGCACGCGGGATGGATACGAAACGATTAAAACAAACCTACGGCAAAGAAATTACATTTTGGGGCGGCATCGACACCCAGCGAGTTCTGCCCTTCGGGACTCCGGCGGAGGTGGTCGATGAGGTCAGGCGCCGCATCGACGACTTAGCCCCCGGCGGCGGCTTTGTCTTTGCCGCCGTTCACAACATCCAGGCTCAAGTCCCGCCGCAGAACATTGTCGCTTTGTTCGACACCGCGATGGAATACGGTAGGTATTGAATCGATCATGGCACGAAAACCAGGCGCTGCCTACACAACCATCTACTCAACCACAGGCGTGATCTGCCACTGTCCCGCTTCGATATGGATGCGTGTGCTATCTCCTGGCCAATAGAGGTGCGTCCAATAGCTGCTGCCCCGCAGAGTGGAAGGATTGGCCCCGGTTGTAACGATAATGTGATCTGGGGTATAGTGAGCAAAATAGGTCTCCCGGTAAATTGACGAGCGCCCCAAAGTGGGATCCATCGCCACCCAACCAATCCCCGGCAGGTAAACATCCACCCAGGCATGTTCAACACGGGCGAGGGATTGATCTTCGTCTTCCAGGGATAATAAGCCTTCATAATAGCGCGCTGGGATACCCTGTGCCCGGCTGAGGGCTGCGAGCAACGAAGCATATTCGGTACAGTCGGCGCCCATTGGACCCAAGGCAGCTTGCGCCCCCCAGTTGTTGCCGTTGAAACTGTAGACCAACTCATCGCCAATAAAGTCATAAAACGACCGCACTTGTTGGCAGTCGTTTTCTATGCCCTGTGAAAGCTGGTTTACCAGAGCAGTTATTTGGGGATTGGCGGATTCGATATGCTCTTCTGGCTGGGTGAAAACATCCAGCGTTGCCCCTTCGCAGGTGGTTAAATCATAGGCCAGCTCGTTGACCACGAGACGGTACTCTATGTTCACTATCCTGGATTCTCCGGCGGGATGGTTTGAGAAATCGAACTCGGCATACCGGTTGCCGTATTCATCTGTGATTGGGGTGTATTCGGAAGGGGTAACCTCCATAGAAAGCACTTCTTGATAGGGAGGGATGCTGCGGATTAACGCCAACCACAGGTTTTGTTTTGACGGCTGACCCGGACCTTCATTTACCAGTTTCAGGTCCAGGTGTACCTTATACTCGCGCTGATCCATGACGGTCGAGGTGGGTGAGGGTTCGGTAGAGACAGAGGTCGGGGCGCCTGGCAGCTGCCGGCATCCCAACGCCAAAGACAGCAGTACAGCGGCGAATAAGAATTGCCGGTAAAAGCGCAAAAGGTTGCCTTTGATCACCTGGATTGAACCACAATCATAATACAATGTTCGTGCAGGCGCTCATAAAATCGAGCGTATCTCACAGCCCTCTGGCTAAAAGGTAGAACATCTCATTCCAGCGCAGCTCTTTTTCCCATGCTGGGAGCTGGGTATCTTCATCGATCAGCAGAAACTCAATGCCTGCCATCCCGGCAAAATCCTGCAGATGTTCCGCCGTCACGGCGTGGCTGAAACCGGTATGGTGCGCGCCGCCCGCCAGGATCCAGGCTGCCGCGGCTGTCTTCAGGTCCGGGCGTGGCACCCAAACCGCTCGCGCAACCGGCAGTTTCGATAAGGGCTTATCCGGCGAGACGACATCTACTTCATTAACAACCATTCGGAAGCGGTTGCCCAGATCGAGCAGCGTGGCATTGACCGCCGGGCCATTGCGGATATCGAACACCAGCCTGGGCGGGTCGGATTTACCACCTATAGACAGCGGGTGGATCTCGAGCGCAGGTTTATGCCCGGCAACTGATTCGCACACTTCCAGCATGTGGGCCCCGAGGACTTTGGGCGTACGCTCATCCAGGTCGTAGGTGTAGTCCTCCATGAAGGATGTGCCGCCCTCCATGCCTGCTCCCATGACCTTCATAGCGCGCACCAGTGCAGCCGTCTTCCAGTCTCCTTCGGCACCGAAACCGTAACCCTCCGCCATTAGCCGTTGAACCGCCAGACCGGGGAGCTGCGTTAACCCGTGCAGATCTTCAAAGGTGGTTGTGAACGCTTTGTATTGGCCTTGTTCCAGAAAAGCCCGTAAGCCGGCTTCGATGCGGGCAGCCTGGCGCAACGCTTCTCGTTGGCTGCCATTTTGCTTCAAAGCGCCGCTGACCAGGTAGCGATCGTCGTATTCAGCCAACAGCCCTTCAATATCAGCATCCGCGACGCGGTTGACTTCATTTACAAGCTCACCTAACCCGTACCCGCTGACCGAATATCCCAGCCGGATCTGGGCTTCCACCTTATCGCCCTCAGTGACTGCCACTTCGCGCATGTTATCGCCAAAACGGGCGATCTTCATCCCCTGCATATCGTGCCAGGCGCAGGCAGCTCGCATCCAGGTGGCGAGCTGGTATAGGATATCCTCGTCCTGCCAATATCCAACGATGACTTTGCGGTTTAGCCGCATCCGGCTGCCGATAAACCCAAATTCCCGGTCACCATGCGCAGATTGGTTGAGATTCATGAAATCCATGTCGATCTCACCCCAGGGCAGCTCGCGGTTGAACTGCGTATGCAGGTGCGCAAAGGGTTTATTGAGCGCACTCAATCCAGCGATCCACATTTTTGCCGGGGAGAAGGTGTGCATCCAGGTGATCAGCCCGACACAATCGGGGGCATTGTTAGCCTCCCTGCAGATGGCAGTGATGGCGTCGGGGGTGGTAACGATTGGTTTGTAGACGACTTTGACCGGCAGCTTACCCGACTCGGTCATAACCCGCGCCATTTCCTGTGAATGCCCTGCCACTATCCTGAGCGCAGCCTCGCCGTATAAATGTTGGCTTCCTGTGACAAACCATACTTCGAATTGTTCGAATGAAATCATCATGCCTCCCCTTGGGGATTTAATCTCAGGTGCAATTATATCTCGATCATATCGTGCATCGATGACTCATTGGCCTGCTTTATTCAGCATGTGCAAGAAGATTTCCCAGTCCGGTACGATGGCGGATGGCGTGACGATTACCTCAGCACCGACGGTGTGTTCCCCCCAGGGCCAGATGCTGGAATCTGAGTGCCTTCTGTCACTTCCCGACTCTATCGCCCGCCGCATCTACGGCATTTCGCCGCTCATGCGGGGGAAGTAATACTCTAATATTGAGTTCACCGGCTTGCCGTGCACTGATGCAGATTTATCCTGTAGTGCTGCCGGCGGGTAGTAGCCCCGGGAGACAAAGCCATCCACCCATCCCCTCCCGTTGACCACCGCCAGCAAGGCGCTGTAGATATCCACCTGCTCCTGCAGGTCGAGCGGGATAGCCGGGTAATCCGGATTGGGCTGCTGCAGGGCTTGCAGCGGCAGGCATCCGCCCTGCGGGGAGGGCAGGCAGGCAGTTGCCGCGCCATCGGTAGCGGTGTAGGCCGGGGCGAGGATGAGTATCTTGCCTGTGCTGCCCTTGAGCGGCAGGAGAACGCTATCCAGCAGGCGGGCAGCTTCAGCCTCTAGCTCTGGCTGGGCTGCGTCGTTGCGGCTGCTGAGCGGCTCCGAGAACTGCACGTAGAAACCATCCACTGCGTCCAGGAACGGTGGGGTTCCGGTAACAGCCTGCGAGAAAGGCATGGCCCACCATACCTGCCCGCTGTAGCGCTGCCGCACCTGGCTGATCATCTCGCGCCAGCGGTTTTCTGCATCAGCAGGCACGCCAGAAGATGAGCCATCTGCCAGGCGACCACCCGGGAGGGCTGGTGCGAGCCAGTCGCCGCCGATGATCAGAGATTGGGCGTCCGAGCGGGCAGCCAGGTCAGCGTGGTGCAGGACGAAGGCGCGGTACTGCTCGAACCACACCAGCCACCAGGCGAAATCGCGGTTGCCAGCCAGCCACCACTCTTCGGGGGTCTGGCTGAAACGCGGCTGCGGGTAGATGGCGATATCCAGGCCGCGGGCGCGCCCTTCGGTGATCATGTTGGTCAGGTCGGGCCAGAAAGCGTCTTGCCCGGCGACGATCTCCAGGATCGGGGGCGAGTTGCGCGTGTAGGTCCACGTGGGAGCGATTACCGTCCAACTACTGCCCGTGCCCAACACCCCGTCTATGATGGAGCCGATCCGCGGCGTCCAGGAGGGGTGGAAGCGCGCCTGCCACTCCACACCGGCGATGAAACCGGGAGTGCGCGGCATGACTTCAATTGCCGGTGGGGGCGCCAGCTGCACCTGCGGATCGAGCCAGGCCCAGGAGGTCACGTTCACATCTGCTTCCTGGCGTTCCACCTGAGTCTTGACCTCGTAGCCTCCGGCGAAAGGTCCAGCGGTAGCGGCATCGTCGGCTGCAGAGCACTGCTCGTTGCGGCAGATGCGGTAGCGCAGAGTGTCAATTGCTTCTAACGGGCTGTTTAGTACGTACACCCAGCGGTTCTCCCCCAGCTTCCACATTGGCAGCGGCTCGGCCCAGCCGAAGAGCGGGTTGAATTGGATCGAAATCTGGTCCCCGGCGAGAGTCGTGGCGGGCGTGCTGACATCAAAGGCAATTGTGCCAGCCTGACCGCCGGACCAGCTGTCGATGCGATCCTTGACCAGCGCTCCGCCCTCCGGCACGATAAGCTGCCTGGCCTGACCGGCTGAGGTCTGCTCGGCGTTCCAGAAGCCATCTCCCAGGGTGTACACATAGCGGATATCGGCGCCGGCAGGAAGCATCAGGTTGACCGTGTAATAATGGTCAGGCAGGGGGGATAAGACCGGCATGCGGGATGCCAGGGTGCTGAAGCCGCCTGCCAAGTCTGCATAGGTATTGCCCAGCTGGTACAGGTTGCCGGCCAGGCGCAGCGGCACAGCCGGGGTGGTATTGTCAGGCGCCAAAACTTCGAAAGTCACCTGCACCGGCGGGGCGGCTGTCATCTGCAGTGGGGCAGGGGTGCCGGAATCAGCTGCCACCAGCGCTCCCTGCTGGAAGGTGCGGTAGCTGCCATCCAGAGCGTAGGCAACCAAGTTGTGCGTGCCCGGGGGCAGGCCTTCGATCAAGAAGCTGCCATCCGAGCCGGTGAGCACCTGCGATCCACCGGCAGCAACCAGCAGGCTGGCGATCGGCTGCCCACTGACTGCGTCTGAGGCTGTCCCAGTGATGCGCCCGGAAGGACCGCTGAACTCGGTATCTGTCCATCGGCTGACTACATCATCGACCTGACCAGGTCCCTGGACGAGCAGTAAGCGGTAGCGCACCTGGCGACCAGAGGAAGTGTATTCCTCCACCGGGGCGCTGGCAGTCTGACGCGAGTAGCGGTACTTGACCACTGATCCAACCGGGAACCTCAATGTCAGGCTGTAGTGACCGTCTGCATCCGCTATCATCTCGTAGGATTGGGCGCTGAGCGCCAGACCGGTCACCTCATCCATTACGGTCAGCGATACCGCGCCTTCCTGGGGGGTGTTCCCAGGCACCTGCACCCCAAAGCGGATCTCGGCCTGTGGAGCCGGAGTGGCTGCGTAAGGATCGCTGGTGGGGGCGGGCTCGGTCGGCGCTGGAGTGGAGCCAGGGCCGGTCGGGAACATCGAGCATGCCGACAGGGCGAAAAGGATCGCCAATAATGCTAATCGATTAAGGATTTGACCAGGTTTCGGGTGGGTTCTCTTCATTTTTTCACCCCGCTTTGGATGATTTGGAGCAGCAGCTCCAGGTTGGGGATGTTGAACGCTGGAATTTTTAACGCTTGACCTTGCTCCGGCTCAACCACCAGCACGCCAGATTGAACAGAGACGGAGCGCAATTGCGACCAGGGCAGGTTTCGCGCTGGCGGCTTGCCGATCTCAAACTGCAGACTGCTCTGCGTGATGCTCAGCGGTCCGAAGTACAACCGCCCTCCCTGTGCGAATGCCGGGCTCATCTGCTCGAGCAAGCGCGGGTAAACACTGGCTTTTAGCCGGGTGAGTAGCTCGGGAAGGTTTTCGATCGAGCTATCCAAACGCAGCGGCTTGCCAACAGTGGGATAGATCATTACCCGGTTGTGGGTGCGCAGCGGCAGTCCCAAGAAGAATGTCTGGCTGGTGCCGCTGGCTATTCCCGCCACGCCTGTCCAGGGCAGGTATTTCACCCGCGACCGGCGCAGCAGGATGCCATTCTTATGGACGTCGATCCGTCGCCGGCGTGTGGTCAGGCGGTATACCAGAAGCGCCGCGCCGACCAGCATAGCCACACCTGCCAGCAGGTACCAGGGCCGGCTCCATGCCGCCGCGGCGATAGGGCCGTATTTTGTCAAGGCGTACTGCGCTCGAGAATATCCATATAACACAGGCACCAGGACGGCTGCCGCTGCCAGGGCAAACAGCGAGAGCAGCTCGCCCCGCCGCATGGGATGCAGGCGGTAGCTGGCGATAAATACGCCTGGTTTCAGGGATCTAGGCTTCGATTGGCTGGCAGGCGGCATGGTTTGGGCTGTTTATCCTATAAGTTCTCGCCATCCGGTGCAACTGTCGTGCCACGAATTTAGAACGACCTAAGTTTACCACTGCGGTGGGTATGCGTAAGGTACTTTGCATATACCCTGGCTGGATCACGTAGACACACATATAGTATTGCTGCCAGGAGGGGGATAATTGGGGCTGACGCCGGCTGTCTTGTCATAGGCGGCAGCCCCAATACTAATCTTTACAGCCGGCGTTCTCAATTGGCGCCGGTTATTCTCACCTGAGGCGTCTGGCTATTGGGGTCGAAAATACAGGATATCCAATATATCTCCCTGGCGCTCGGCTTGCGGTTTGAACACAGCTTCCACCGTCATGCCGATGGCGACTTCCTCCGGTTCGACTTCTCCCAGCAGGTGCACCAGGCCGCCATCCTTGATTTTCACGAAAGCCACCAGTCGCGGCAGGTCCAGGGGGGCACCGTCTGCATCCACATACAGCCAGGTGAATGAATGCACCTCGCCTTGCGTGCCCACGTCGATCCACTCGTCCAGCTCGCCAAGGCAGCGCTCGCAGAAAGCCCGGGCAGGCACATAGGTGATCTCACAGCGCGGGCAGTGGGTGCCGTAGATGCGTCCCTCATCTTTGATCGCCCGGAAGAAGCGCTCGCCTGCCAGGCCGAATGTATAGCGGTTGGTGACGGGCAGGTCGCCAATCCAGGCCTGCGGAGCATCAGGGGGTTGTTTCATCAAGGTCATGGCTGCACCTCCAGCGGTTTGAAGTACAGGATATCGGTTATGGCGCCCTGCCGCTCGTTTTCCGGCTTCCACACAGCTTTCACGCGCATGCCGATGTGCACCTGCTGAGGGTCGACCTCGCCCAGCTTGTGCAGGATGCCGTGCAGCGGGGATGCCCCGTCGATCTCGATCACAGCCGGTATCTCTGGCTCTGAGATGCGCTGCACGTCCCATGTGACGTAGCACAGCGAGAAGGTATTGACCGTGCCGGTATCCCGGAGTGGCACGAGCTGATCGATCGGCCGGTAGCACCACTCACACACGCTGCGCGGTGGGATGATGGTCTTGCGGCAGGTAGGGCAGTATGCGCCGGTGAGCACACCCCGCTTCAGCCCTGCCAGGTACGCGCCAATGCCTGCTCCCGTATCCCAGGCGAAATCGGCGTGCATCTCGTCGAAATTGTGGAGCACCTTGCCCTGGGCGAAATCGGCTTCACTCAACGATGTCCCGGGGAAATGCTTGATCTTGGCTGTCATAAGAGCTCCTTTTTACCACAGAGATCACAGAGTGCACTGAGAAGAGAAAATGTATAAATCTCGGTGTTCTCTGTGTTCTCGGTGGTGAATCTACTTTCCCATAACGACCACAGTGCCGACCTGCATCAGGTCGCCCCAGGCCTGGGCAATGCCGCGCCGCGGCTGCCCGGGTACCTGGCGTCCACCGGCCTCCCCGCGCAGCTGCCAGAACAGCTCGGCGATCTTCATCAGCCCGGCGGCGGCAATCGGATTGCCCACCCCCAACAGCCCGCCAGATGGGCAGATGGGCAGGTCGCCATCGCGAGCGGCAGTGCCATCGATATACAGCTGCGGAGCCTGGCCGCGCTCGGCGAGCTGCAGACCCTCCAGGTGGTGCAGGGCTTTATAGTCGAATGGGTCATACGGCTCAGCAATGTGGATTTGTTTGCGCGGCTCGGTAATGCCCGCCATCTCGTAGGCCATGCGGGCTGCCACTTCTACATAACGGGGGTAAGCCAGGTCACGGTTGGTCCAGTAGGCGGTGTCCAGCGTCCAGCCGACGCCTTCGATCCATATGGGCTTGTCCGTGATGCGCCGGGCGACGTGCTCGGCTGCCATGATGATCGCCACTGCGCCGTCGCTGACCGGGCTGACATCGTAGCGCTGCACGGGCCAGGCAAGCACCTCCGAATCCAGCACATCCTGGACGGTGATGTTTGCGTCACCCAGCAAGGCGCAGGGATGTTCTGCGGCGTTGCGCTTATGCTGCACGGAGACGCGGGCGATATCTTCCTTGGAGATACCGTAGGTGGTCATATAACGGTTCATCTCCAGGGCAAAGATCCACAGCAGGTTGGGCTTGAGCGGGCGCTCGGTGGTGTGGTCGAAGATGGTCAGGAAAGCCGCCTGCGCATGCGGGTAGTAGCTGGACATCTTCTCCTCCGCTACGACCAGGACCACATCGCACAGCCCGGACGCCACGTGATACCAGCCCTGGATGGGCATGAACACCCCCGTGCCACCGCCGACATAGGAGCGCATGTAGGGCTTATTCCAGGCGCCAGCCCCGTCGCTCAGGTATTCTCCATTCATGTGTACGCCATCGAACGAATCCGGCGCGGTGCCCAGGCACACGGCGTCGATATCATCCATGCTCAGCTCGCAAGAATCCAGCGCCATGCGCGACGCCTGCCAGGAAAGCTCTTTGCCGGTCTCCAGGGAACGCCGCACGAACTTGGTCATCCCCGCACCCACCACTGCTACTTTTCGCATTCCCATATCATTCCTCCTT